>NZ_JBSFZS010000117.1:0-23335 GCF_053600395.1 Streptomyces sp. NPDC005070
TGCCCCTCGCGGAGACGGCCCCGGCGGGTCTCGCCGCGGCCGGCATCGAGCCCGCGGTGCTGCCGCCGGCGCCCGCGCCCGCCCCGGTTCAGGCGTCCGTCCCGGCCGCCGCCGCGGCGCCCGAGCCGTTGGAATTGGAGGCGAACGACGGCGCGCGGCAGCAGCCGCAGGCCGAATACGTTCAGCAGGGCCAGGGCCAGAGCCAGGGTCAGGGCCAGAGCCAGGGTCAGGGCCAGAATCAGGGACAGGGCCAGTACCAGGGACAGAGCCAGGGCCAGGGCCAGTTCCAAGGCCAAGGCCAGTACCCGGGCCAGGGACAGGGCCAGTACCAAGGCCAGGGCCAGTACCCGGGCGGCCAGGCGGGTGGGCCGGAGTCCAACCCGTGGTTCGCCACTCCCGACCCTCAGGAGATCCCGTACGACGGCGGCTACGACCCGCGGTACGCGGCCGCCGAGGCGCAGTACCAGCAGTGGTTCGCCGAGCAGGAGGCGCAGGCCTACGAGCCCGGCCCGGAGGAGACGGGCACGTTCCCGATCCCGGCGGGTCCAGGCCGTACGCGCCAGCTCGGTGAGGGCGGCGGTCCCGAGCAGCTTCCCATCCCGTCCCCGCGGGAGGAGCAGTCGCCGATCCTGGACGAGAAGGCCCAGGACGAGGCGTACTACCAGGTGTTCCGCCAGTCGATAGACGGCAGCTTCCCGACGCCGCGGGTGTTGGGCGACAACATCGAGGCCACCTACGGGACGGCGCTCAGCCCGAGCGCGCTGAAGAACCTGACGGACCGCTTCCAGAACCGTTTCAACGCGGAGCTGGAGGAGGACCACATCGCTTGAGCAGGAGGCACGTCGGCGCGTGAACGTGCCGGTGTACGAGGAAGGGGCGCCCGGTGATCACCGGGCGCCCCTTCCTCGTACAGCCGAGGCCGCTATGCGGAGAGCAGCTTGCGCACCCGGTCCTGTCCCACGGCCAGCAGCAGCGTGGGCAGACGCGGGCCGGTGTCGCGGCCGACGAGCAGGTGGTACAGCAGCGCGAAGAACGTGCGCTGGGCGACCTTGATCTCGGCGGGGAGTTCCTTGGCGGTCGCGTCGGCGGGGAAGCCCGCCTGGACCTTGGGAACGCCGTAGACGAGGTGGGTGAGGCCGTCCAGGGACCAGTTCGCCTCCAGTCCGTCGAGGAGCAGGCGCAGCGACTCGCGGCCCTGGTCGTCGAGGGACTTCAGGAGCTCGGCGTCGGGCTCGTCGCGGACGACGGTGCGCTCCTCGGCGGGGACCTGGGTGTTGATCCAGGTCTCGGCCTTGTCGAGGCGGGGCCGGACCTCGTCCAGGGACGCGAGCGGGTTCTCGGGGTCGAGTTCGCTCAGGATGCGCAGGGTCTGGTCCTCGGCGCCGGCGGTGATGTCGGCGACGGAGGCGAGGGTGCGGTACGCCATGGGGCGGGGGGTCGGGGGCAGCTCCCCGGCGGCGGTGCCGACGGCACGGCTGTACGCGGCGGCGTCGGCCGGGAGGACCGAGCCGTCGGCGACCTTGCCGGCGAGCTTGTCCCACTCGTCGTAGAGCCGCTGGATCTCCTGGTCGAAGGCGATCTTGAAGGACTGGTTGGGGCGGCGGCGGGCGTAGAGCCAGCGCAGGAGCTGCGGCTCCATGATCTGGAGCGCGTCGGACGCGGTCGGGACCCCGCCCTTGCTGCTGGACATCTTGGCCATGCCGGAGATGCCGACGAAGGCGTACATCGGGCCGATGGGCTGCTTGCCGCCGAAGATCCCGACGATCTGGCCGCCGACCTGGAAGGAGGATCCCGGGGAGGAGTGGTCGACGCCGCTGGGCTCGAAGATCACGCCTTCGTAGGCCCAGCGCATGGGCCAGTCGACCTTCCAGACCAGCTTGCCGCGGTTGAACTCGCTGAGGAGGACGGTCTCGGCGAAGCCGCAGGCGGAGCAGGTGTACGACAGCTCGGTCGTCGTGTCGTCGTAGGCGGTGACGGTGGTCAGGTCCTTCTCGCACTGCCCGCAGTAGGGCTTGTACGGGTAGTACCCGGAGGTGGAGCTGCCGTCGTCCTCGGCGGCGGCGCCGGAGCCCTCGGCCGCCTCCAGCTCGGCCTCGTCGACCGGCTTCTGGCCCTGCTGCTTCTTGGCGGGGGCCTTCTTGGTGCGGTACTGGTCGAGGATCGCGTCGATGTCGCCGCGGTGCTTCATCGCGAACAGGACCTGCTCGCGGTAGGTGCCCGCGGTGTACTGCTCGGTCTGGCTGATGCCGTCGTACTCGACGCCGAGCTCGGCCAGGGCGTCGGTCATGGCGGCCTTGAAGTGCTCGGCCCAGTTCGGGTAGGAGGAGCCGGCGGGGGCCGGGACGGAGGTCAGCGGCTTGCCGATGTGCTCGGCCCAGGAGTCGTCGATGCCCGCTACGCCGTTCGGAACCTTGCGGTAGCGGTCGTAGTCGTCCCAGGAGATCAGGTGGCGCACGGTGTGGCCGCGGCGGCGGATCTCGTCGGCGACGAGGTGCGGGGTCATGACCTCGCGGAGGTTGCCGAGGTGGATCGGGCCGGACGGGGAGAGGCCGGACGCGACGACAACAGGTTTGCCCGGGGCCCGGCGCTCCGACTCCTCGATGACCTCATCCGCGAAACGGGAGACCCAGTCGGTGGTCTCGGAGCTCTGAGCCACGATCGGCACGTCCTTCTTCCTCAAACGCGAGTACGGCTGACGCGACCATTCTCCCAGCTCGGACCTCAACCGCGAAAACGGCTTTTCACCGCGTGGGATACTGGCTTTCCTTGTACTCAGAGTCTGTGTCCTCAGAGTCTGCGGAACCCGAGCAGAAACGGCAGCCACTCCATGGCCTCGGTCACGTCCCTCACCGCTTCCGTCCATCAGCGCCTCGCGGACGCCCTCTCGGCAGCTCTGCCGGAGGCCGGTTCCGCGGACCCGCTGCTGCGCCGAAGCGACCGGGCCGATTTCCAGGCCAACGGGATCCTGGCCCTCGCCAAGAAGGCGAAGGCGAACCCGCGGGAGCTGGCGACCGAGGTGGTGGCCCGGGTCGAGCCGGGTGACGTGATCAAGGACATCGAGGTCTCCGGGCCCGGCTTCCTGAACATCACGATCACCGACCGGGCGATCGTGTCGAACCTGGCGGAGCGGTACGCGGACGGCGAGCGCCTCGGTGTGCCCCTCGCGGAGAACCCGGGCACGACGGTGATCGACTACGCGCAGCCGAACGTGGCGAAGGAGATGCACGTCGGGCATCTGCGGTCCGCGGTGATCGGTGACGCGGTGGTGCAGATCCTGGAGTTCACGGGCGAGTCCGTCGTGCGCCGGCACCACATCGGCGACTGGGGCACGCAGTTCGGCATGCTCATCCAGTACCTGATCGAGCACCCGCACGAGCTGGACCACAAGGGCGAGGCGGAGGTCTCCGGCGAGGAGGCCATGTCGAACCTGAACCGGCTCTACAAGGCGGCGCGGACGCTCTTCGACTCCGACGAGGAGTTCAAGACGCGGGCGCGGCGCCGGGTGGTGGACCTCCAGGCGGGTGAGCCCGAGACGCTGGCCATGTGGCAGAAGTTCGTGGACGAGTCGAAGATCTACTTCTACTCGGTCTTCGACAAGCTGGACATGGAGATCCGGGACCCGGACGTGGTCGGCGAGTCCGGCTACAACGACATGCTGGACGAGACGTGCCGGCTCCTGGAGGAGTCGGGCGTCGCGGTCCGCTCCGAGGGTGCCCTGTGCGTCTTCTTCGACGACGTGAAGGGCCCGGACGGCAACCCGGTGCCGCTGATCGTGAAGAAGTCGGACGGCGGCTACGGCTACGCGGCCACCGACCTGTCGGCGATCCGCGACCGGGTCTTCAACCTGAAGGCCGACAGCCTGATCTACGTCGTGGACGCCCGGCAGTCCCTGCATTTCAAGATGGTCTTCGAGACCGCGCGCAGGGCCGGCTGGCTGAACGACGACGTCAAGGCCCACCAGCTCGCGTTCGGCACGGTGCTGGGCAAGGACGGCAAGCCGTTCAAGACCCGTGAGGGCGAGACGGTCCGGCTGGTCGACCTGCTCGACGAGGCGATCGACCGGGCGACGACTGTCGTGCGGGAGAAGGCCGAGAAGGTGGGCCTGAGCGAGCGGGAGATCGAGGAGAACGGCCGGTACGTCGGCATCGGCGCCGTGAAGTACGCGGACCTGTCCACCTCGGCGGTGCGGGACTACAAGTTCGACCTGGACCAGATGGTCTCGCTGAACGGTGACACGTCCGTGTACCTCCAGTACGCGTACGCCCGTATCCGGTCGATCTTCGGCAAGGCGGGCGACCGGGCGCCGCTGGCCCACCCGGAGCTCGAACTGGCCCCGGCGGAGCGGGCGCTGGGTCTGCACCTGGACCGGTTCGGGGAGACGCTGGACGAGGTCGCCGCCGAGTACGCCCCGCACAAGCTGGCCGCGTATCTGTACCAACTGGCCTCGCTGTACACGACGTTCTACGACCAGTGCCCGGTCATCAAGCCGGCGCCGGCCCAAGAGGTGGCGGAGAACCGCCTGTTCCTCTGCGACCTGACGGCGCGCACGCTCCACCAGGGCATGGCCCTGCTGGGCATCAGGACGCCCGAGCGGCTCTGACACGCCTGTCGCGGGCCCCGTCCTTCCGAGGAGGACGGGGCCCGCGGCGTTGTCAGTACCTGCCCCTACAGTCACCGGCATGGCGACTCTTCCCAATCCGCTGCCGCGGCTGGCGGCAGACCCGAGTGGGCGCACGCTCGGGCTTCAGCTCCCCGCCGGGAGACTCATCGACACGACCCACGGCGGGACGTGGCACGAGCCGCTGCTGTGGCATGCCGAGGACCAAGCGGTTCCCGGCGGCTGGGCGGTCCTGACCGCCGCCCGGACCGCGGGGCTGCTGCCGGTGCTGCTGGACGTGGGCGGCCCGCAGAACGGCCCGGAGGACTGGGAGTTGATGCCCGACGCGATGTCGTATCCCGGGGATCACGACGCCGAGGAGGTGCTGGCGGAGTTCTGGGAGGAGTACGCGGCGGACGCATCCGACCCGGACCAGGACTACCCCGGCAAGGAGAAGGTCGTCGAGGTCTTCGGGGAGCAGCCGGCGTTCGACGAGACGATCGCGCCGTACGGGCCCGTCTGGCCGGGCCAGGCCGCCGCGACCCCGCTCGACGCGGATCCGGACGCCCGTGCGGCCGAGATCGCCGACGCCCTGGCGCAGTCCGGCTCCTGGCTGAAGCAGGCCCGGCTCGCCCTGGTTCCGGCGCGCCGCAGCGCGGACATCCCGGCGGCGCTCGGCTGGGCGGGTCCTCTGAACTACGAGAACGACGTGGCGCGTCTGTGTGCCGTGCTCCGCTCGTGGGAGGACCGCTTCGGGATACGTGTGGTGGCCCTGACCTTCGACCAGTTGGTGGTGTCCGTCGCGGCGCCGCCGACGACCGTGGCGGAGGCCGAGGCGGTCGCCGCCGAGCACTTCGCCTTCTGCCCGGACAACATCACCCAGGGCCACCACACGACCCTGCGCGAGTACGCCGAGCAGGAGGTGCTGAACGAGCGGGTGTGGTCCTTCTGGTGGGACTGACCGGTTCGTCCGGCCGTCGGGAAATTCCTCGGTCCGAAACGGGAACTCGAAAGCGGGCTTCGGCGGACAACGGGTGACCCTGCCCCCTCTTCGAGGAGATCCATGAGCCTGAGAGGCGACCGATGACCGTCTCACCGAGCGTCGGAGTCCACCGTCCACCCAGGGCCTTGGCCACCGGCACCGGCTCGGAC
The DNA here is from genome assembly GCF_053600395.1 of Streptomyces sp. NPDC005070. NCBI lineage: Bacteria > Bacillati > Actinomycetota > Actinomycetes > Kitasatosporales > Streptomycetaceae > Streptomyces > Streptomyces sp. NPDC005070. The sequence goes on from NZ_JBSFZS010000117.1 coordinate 5,750, forward strand.
TCCGGTGCCGGTGTGGGCACGGGCGCGGACGGCGACTCCGACGCCTCGGTGATCGAGCGGTCCTGGGACGAACCCGATGTGTTCGCCGAGCTGTTCCACCGCTACGCCGACGACATCCACCGGTACGCGGCCAGGCGGCTCGGCACCGAGGCGGCCGACGATCTGATGGCCGAGACCTTCGTGATCGCCTTCCAGCGGCGCCGCCGTTACGACCTGTCGAAGCCGCACGCGCGCCCTTGGCTGTACGGCATCGTCACGCGTCTGATCGGCGGGCACCGGCGGGCCGAGGCACGGCGTCTGCGGGCGCTGTCGCGGGTTGTCTCCACGGCTCCCGCCGACGAGGGCGGCGGCGAGCCGCTGGCGGAGCGGGTGGCCGCCCGGATCAGTGCCGAGAGCACGCGCGGCGCCCTGTCGGCGGCCCTGGCGAAGCTGCCCGCGCGCCACCGGGACGTCCTGCTGGTGATCGCCTGGGGAGACCTCGACTACGCGGAGGCCGCCGAGGCCCTGGGCATACCGGTGGGCACGGTGCGCTCACGGCTGCACCGGGCCCGGAAGAAGCTGCGCGAAGCACTCGGCGGGTCGGATCCCACAGCCTTTCGAGAGGAACAGGAGGAACCCTGCCGTGGATGACCTCAGCCTTGTACGCGACCTCGCGGCCGAGCAGGCCGCACCGACCGACCGGGCGCGGGCCGTCGCCTTCGCCCGGCTGCAGACCGCCATCGGCGAGGAGACCCGCGACGGGAGCGGAGCCCTCGCGCGGCAGCGTCCGCTGTCCCGGCGGCTGGTGTTCCGCGCGGCGATCGCGGCCACCGGCACCGCGGCGGTGGCCGGCACGACGCTCCTCGCCGTCCGCGCCGGGGGACCGCAGTTGACCGCGCTCAACGCCGCCCAGGTGCTGCGCAGGGCCGCGGACCAGTCGCGTGCGGACGACAACGGTATGCCGATCCCTCGCGACGACCAGTACATGTACTCGAAGGAGATCACCCATCGGACCTACGACCGGCGCGGGCGGAAGATGCGGCTCGTCGACGAGTGCTGGTTGTCGGTGGACGGCTCCAAGACCACCCGGTACATCTACAACGGCAGGATCCAGGACGACCCGCCGCTGACCAAGCACCAGATGCAGTCGATCCCCCTCCAGTACGCGAAGCTGAAGAAGTGGCCGACCGACCCCGACGAACTCCTCAAGTGGTTCCGGGGCGGCGGGGACCCTGCGAAGGATCCGCATCTGGACATGGGGGCGTACTTTGAAGCGTGCATGTTCCTGCGGGGTCCCCGGGTCCTGCCTCCGGGATTGCGGGCCGCCGCGTTCGAGGCCCTCTCGAAGATGACCGCCATCAGGATCGACCATGACCGGGTGAACGCGCTCGGCCGGCACGGCATAGGGATCTCCTACCCCAAGACGTCGATAGGTTTCGTCTTCGACTCGAAGACCTACGCCTACCTCGGGATATTCGAGCGGGGAATCTCGGAGAAGAACGGGAGGTTCTCGCAGGTCAGAGGCGTCGTGGTGCAAGGGGTGGTGGACAGGATCGGCCAGCGGCCGGCCGGCCGGGACGCGGTACGGACGACTCCCTCCACCTCCGCGACCCCGTCCCCGAGCGACGCGGCCCCGTCCACGTCCCCCGGTTCCGCGACCCCGTCTGCTGCCTCCCCGTCCCCTACCTCGGCAACCCCGACCCCGTCTCCTACCTCGGCAGCCCCGTCCGCCACCCCGTCCCCTACTTCTCCTCCCGCAACCCCGTCCCCAGCCTCCTCAACCCCTCGGCAATCTCCTCCGGCGTCTGGGTGACGAAGCACAGGCGCAGGGTCGACGGTTCCGGGGTGCCCGCGTAGAAGGGCGCGCCGGGGACGTAGGCCACGCCCTGGTCCACCACCGTGCGGAGCAGGGCCGTGGTGTCGTAGGGCTCGGGGAGGCGGGCCCACAGGAACATGCCGCCTTCCGGGCGGGTCCAGGTGGATCCGCCCGGGAGGGCGGCGGCAATGCCCGCGAGCATGGCGTCACGCCGTTCGCGGTAGACGGCCGCGACCTGGGCCACGTGGGAGTCCAGGTCGCGGTCGGCCAAGTAGCGGGCGGCGGCGAGCTGGTTGACGGTCGGGGTGTGCAGATCGGCGGCCTGCTTGGCGACGGCGCAGGCGCGCCGCAGGGCCGCGGGTGCCCGCAGCCAGCCCAGCCGCAGGCCGGGTGCCATCACCTTGGAGAAGGAGCCGAGGAGGACCGTGCGGTCCTCGGCGCCGTCGTGGGAGGCGATCCACGGGACCCGCTCGCCCTCGAAGCGCAGCTCTCCGTACGGGTCGTCCTCGACGATCCACAGGCCGTGCGCGGCGGCGGCGCGGGCGACGGCGGCCCGTCTGTCGGCCGGCAGGGTGCGTCCGGTCGGGTTCTGGAAGGTGGGGACGGTGTAGAGCAGCTTCGGACGCTCGCGGGTCACGAGTTCACCGAGGGCGTCGGGGTCGAGGCCGTCGTCGTCGCCCGGCACGGCCAGGACGCGCGCTCCCGCGAAGGCGAACGCCTGAAGTGCCGCCAGATAGCAGGGACTTTCGACCAGGACGGTGTCGCCGGGTTCGAGCAGGGCGGTGGCGAGCAGCGACAGGGCCTGCTGCGAGCCGGTGGTGACGAGGAGGTCGTCCGGCCCGGTGGGCAGTCCGCGGGCGCTCGTGCGGTCGGCGAGGGCCGTCCGCAGCGAGGGTTCGCCCTCGGTCGTCGAGTACTGCAGGGCCCGTTCGGGTTCCTCGGCGAGGACGTCCCGGAACGCGGCCGCGATGCCGTCCGCGTCGAACAGTTCCGGAGCGGGCAGCCCGCCCGCGAAGTTGATCACCTCGGGGCGTGCGGTGACCGCGAGGATGTCCCGTACCGGCGAACCGCCGATCGCGGTGGCTCTCGCGGCGAGCGGGGGCACGGGTGCGGTCGTGGCGGCGGGTTCGGTGACGGTCACGGTGACGGCTCCTTCTCCTTGGGACGGTCCCTCGGGGGACGGTGCCCTCGGGGACGACGTCCTTGCGGGCGGCGCTTGCGGGCGACCCCGTCGTACCGGGGCCGCCCCCGACCGACCCTAGGCAGGTGCATGGCCTCTACACCCGCCGGTTCCGCGATGCGGACGGATCACAACTCGCCCATGACGCCTAGGGCTTGACGCCCGTGGCGACGTACACGTTGATGTCCGCGTCCGTGACGTCGTTGATGTCGAGGTAGCGGACCTTGTCGACGGCGTCGAGCGTGGCGAGGAAGGCGGATTCGGCGGTCTCGGGGGCCGGGGTGCCGCCGTCGGGGCACCAGTGGTGGGCGGGGACGATGCCGGGTTCGTCCAGGACCAGGCCGTTGTCGGTGAAGAAGCGCTCGACCTCCGCCTTCGAGCGCAGGACGAAGGTGAATCCCCGCTCGGTGAAGGTCCGTTGGACGGCACGGATGTTCTCCGCGTTCAGGTCCTCGGTAAGGTGGCTCAGGACCAGCCGGCTGCCGGACGGCAGCGCGTCGACGAGCCCGCGCACGATGGGGTAGGCATCCGCGTCCTCGACGAAGTGCAGGATGGCGACCAGGACCAGGGCGACGGGTTGCGCGAAGTCGAGGGTCTCGGCGGCCTGTTCGAGGATCTGCTTGGGTTCCTTGAGGTCCGCGTCGATGTAGTCCGTACGGCCCTCGGGTCCGCTGGTGAGCAGGGCGCGCGCGTGGGCCAGGACCACCGGGTCGTTGTCGACGTACACGACCCGCGCGTCCGGGGTGATCCGCTGGGCGATCTGGTGGACGTTCTCCTGGGTGGGCAGTCCGGTGCCGATGTCCAGGAACTGCCGTATGCCGTCCTCCGCAGCGAGGGTGGTCACGGCGCGGCGCAGGAAGTCGCGGTTGTGCCGGACGTCGAGGTAGCCGCGCGGGTTCGCGGCGAGCGCGGCGGCGGCCGCGTTCCGGTCGACGGGGTAGTTGTCCTTGCCGCCGAGGAGGACGTCGTAGACCCGGGCGGGGTGCGCCTTGGTGGTGTCGATCCTCCTTCTCAGCTCGGCGGGGTCCTGGCTGAGGGCGTCACCGGACATGGGGCATCTCCCTGGAGTGTCGCGTCACCTGACGGCCAACAACCTAACCCCTGACGGGACTTGATGGTGCCGTCATCACCCGGCGGAAGCCGGTACCCATTCGCTGCCGCCGAGCGGATGGTCGTACGCCGGCCGTCCCACGTTCCCGCTCGTACGAAACGGCTTCCCGTGGTCGTCGACGCGCACCGTGCCGCTCCGGGTCCCGCTGGACCAGTCGAGTTCCAGGTACCAACTCACGTCGTGCGCCCGCGCGTCGGCGAACACGTAGAAGACCTCGGGGTCCGACTCGCTGACCTTGTACGGGAAATCCCGCTGTCCGCCTTTGAGCCCGGTCACGGGCCGCCCCGCGTCGAGGTCCACGGTGAAGGACTTCGTCTCCACACCGCCGCCGCAGCCCACGCCCATCGTGTAGTCGTTCCAGGCGAGCGGCGCGCCCTTCTGCACCACCCGCACGTGCAGCGCCTCCAGGACGACGGTCGCCCTGCCGGTGCCCTGGACCGTCAGCGCGAGCATCTGCTCACCGCTCGCGACGCCGCCGAGCGCGGTGACCCAGCCGCGGGCGTCCGGCTCGTTCGGCGGCGGAGGCACCTGCGGGGCGTCCCGGTTCACCAAGTAGTGCTGGCTGCACGGGCCGTCCCACTTGTACGGGTTCGCCACGACGGTCGGCGCTTCGGCACCTTCCCCGCCCTTGCCTGCCGCACCGTCGTCGGCAGCGCCTTGCTCGCCGACGGCCCCGGCGATCGTCGAACCGGACGGCCGAGGGCGGGCGCCGCGCGACGGGGAGGCCGAGGCGGACCCGTGGTGCGCGCCGGGTGTCGCACCGGTCGGGCTCGTGTGCGGGGCGGACGGGACGCCGAGGGCGACGGCCTTCCCCTTGGTGTCGTCCTCGCCGCCGGACCCGAACCGCGCGGTCAGCGCGGTGGACACGACCGCGGCCGCCACGACGGCCCCGGCTCCGGCGAGCACCACGGCCCGGCGGCTCCACCGCACCGGCACCGAAGCGGCGGCGTCCCGCCCCGGCTTCCGCCCGACACCGGTCCCACCCGCGTCCCCATCCCCATCCCCGTCCCCGGACTCGGAACCCGGACCGTCCCCGGACTCGGAACCCGGACCGTCCCCGGACTCGGGACCCGGACCGTTCCCCGCATCGGAACCCGACTCAGCTCTGTTCGCCTGTCCCCGCAGCACGTCCGCGAGGACCCATCGCCGGTGCAGCTCGACGAGCTCCTCGGGAGTGGCCCGGCAGGCGCGCGCGAGCCGCTCCACGGGCGCGTAGTCCGTCGGTACGGCATCCCCGTTGACGTACCGGTGCAACGTCGACGTACTCACGTGCAGCCGTTTGGCGAGCGCCCCGTAACTGAGCCCGGACCGCTCCTTCAGCTCCCCCAGCAGGCCCGCGAACTCGTTCCCCGCCACCCGTTCCTCCATCCCCCGTGTTCCGGGCCGGTGTTCCAGGGGCATGTCATTCCCCCAGGTCAGACCCGATGCGGGCGTTCCGGCGTCCCGTATCCGCCGCCGGTTGTGGCGGCCGGGACGCATCACCGCCCAAGCTGTGGCCATCCAAGCACGCCGCCCTCCCCGACCGGCCGGGCGGCAGTGCCATCAGGACATCCACACCCACACCCACAGCGATATCCACAGGGGGATCACCCATGTCCGCACGCACCACCCGCACCCGACTGCTCGCCGCCACGACGGTCGCTCTCGCAGCGCTCGCCCTCTCGGCATGCGACGACGGCAAGGGCGTACGCAGCGAGGGTCCGAGCGGAGGCTCGTCCGCCGCGTCCGGGGCCTCGGCACGGCAGAGCGCACCGGCGGCCGGCGCGGGGACGACGACGAAGCCCGCGGACACGGGCACCGCGGGCTCGACGGGCGGTTCGAACGCGAAGGGGAACGGCTCCACGAGCGGCTCCGACGCCGGTTCCACCGGAGGGTCGGCAGGCGGCTCGACCGGAAAGAACGGCACCGGTTCCGAGAGCGGTTCGCCCGCGAAGACGGGCACGAGGAACGTGGCCTGCGACGGCTCCGACACCAGGACCACCGCGACCGTCGTGTCCCGTCCCCTCAACCATCTGCTGCTCACCGTCACCAACACGGGCACGCGCGACTGCGACCTGACGGGCTATCCGATGGCCCGCTTCGGTGAGGCCCAGGCCGTTCCACCGGTCGCGGAGGAGACGCACCCCCAGGCGGTCGTCACGCTCGCTCCCGGCGAGTCGGGCTACGCGGGTGTGCTGCTGTCGGCCGCCGACGGCAGCGGGGGCAACGGCTACACGGCCAAGACCCTGGAGATCAACTTCGACCGGGGCCGCTCCACGACGGCGGCCCTGCCCGCGGAGGGCGTCCACGTCGACGACCGGCTCACGGTGACGTACTGGCAGCAGACCCTGGACGACGCGCTCGGGTACTGAGCGAGCCCGGTTCCGGCGAAGGCCGCCGGAACCGGCCCGGCGTCAGCGCAGGTTCCGGGCCACCTCGGTCGCCCAGTACGTGAGGATGTTCTGCGCGCCGGCGCGCTTGATGCCGGTGAGGGATTCCAGGATCGCCCGGTCGCGGTCGATCCAGCCCTTCTCCGCGGCGGCCTCGATCATCGAGTACTCGCCGGAGATCTGGTAGGCGACGACCGGCAGGTCGGACGCGTCGGCGACGCGGGCGAGGATGTCGAGGTAGGGACCGGCGGGCTTCACCATCACCATGTCGGCGCCCTCCTCCAGGTCCAGCGCCAGCTCCCGCAGCGACTCCCGCGCGTTCGCCGGATCCTGCTGGTACGTCTTGCGGTCGCCCCTCAGGGACGAGCCGACAGCCTCGCGGAACGGACCGTAGAAGGCGGAGGCGTACTTGACGGTGTAGGCGAGGACGGCGACGTCCTCGCGGCCGATCTGGTCGAGGGCGTCACGGATGACACCGATCTGGCCGTCCATCATCCCGCTGGGGCCCACGACATGGGCGCCCGCGTCGGCCTGCACCTGGGCCATCTCGGCGTACCGCTCCAGGGTCGCGTCGTTGTCGACCCGGCCCTGGTCGTCCAGGACACCGCAGTGACCGTGGTCGGTGGTCTCGTCGAGGCACAGGTCGGACATCACGAGCAGCTCGTCGCCGACCTCGGCACGAACATCGCGCAGGGCGACCTGGAGGATGCCGTCCGGGTCGGTGCCGGGCGTCCCGACGGCGTCCTTCTTCGCGTCCTCGGGAACACCGAACAGCATGATTCCGGAGACCCCGGCCTCCAGCGCCTCGACGGCAGCCTTCTTCAGGCTGTCCCGCGTGTGCTGCACGACCCCGGGCATCGAGCTGATCGGCACCGGCTCGCTGACACCCTCACGGACGAACGCGGGGAGGATGAAATCGGCGGGGTGCAGCCGGGTCTCGGCGACCATCCGGCGCATGACGGGCGTGGTGCGCAGCCGCCGGGGACGCGTACCGGGGAAGGATCCGTACTTCGTCATGCCGTCTACGCTACGCCCGTCACGGGGGCCCCTTTACCGACTCGGCGTCGGAGCCCGAAGGGCCCCGGATGGCCCCGGATCCGGTCGGGAGACTCAGGCGAGCACTACCGCGGACGCCGGAGCCATGGGGGCTTTCCCTGGCCGGGCCGCGCGACAGTCCCGGCACCAGGCTCCGTGGAACGGGGCCCGGAAGGCCCTGTTGCAGCCGCCTTCGCAGTCGGCCATGGCGGATGGACGGGGCAGCAGCCGGCTAAGGGACGGATCGACCTCGCCTGCCCCCGGCAGGGGAGGCATCGCCGGTGGCAGCAGGTCCAGCAGGCGGTTGCGGAGGAAGCCCGCCGGGTGCCGCACGTGGAGGGGAAGGCCGTCGGTCAGGGCGTGGATCACCGACGCTCTGCCGAGACCGTTCTCGAACCAGGCGACGACCAGGGGAGCCAGCCGCCGCACCTCCCGCCCGGACAGGGTCAGCCGGATGTCGGTCCGGCGCAGCCCGGTGAGCAGGGCCTCCGCCTTGCACCGGTGCTCACCGAGGGGCGGTCCCGGATCGGGGGCTGCCGGCACGGAGGACTCGGCAGACTCGGTGTCGGTGGCCGGTGCGCCGACGTGTGCGGCGTCGGGCGCCGTGACCGGCCGGAGCACGGCACCGGAGGGCGAACCGCCGGAGGCGGGGAGGTCCGGGGATACGAGGTCCGGGGGCGGCGGAGGCGTCGTCAGCGGGGGCACCAGGGCCGGGGCGGCGGTCGTTTCCGGCTCCGCCTCCCGCCGGGCCCGGGTGAGTGCGGGCGCGTGGTACGCGAACGTCCGCGTGACCATTCGCCCGGAGGGGAGCCGTTCCCGCACCCGTTCGACATAGCCATGCGCCTCCAACTCCCGTAGTGTGCAGGCGATCCGGGCCCGTCCCTCGGGGAACCACTCGGCGAGGCTGCGGATGTCGACCCGCGCGCCCTCGGGCAGCGACAGGATGTGCACGGCGATCCCGATCGCGGTCGCCGAGAGCCCTCGGTGCTGGGCGAGGTGGTTGCCGACGATCGTGTACCGGTCGGGCTGGAACTCACGTACGTGCGTGACACCGGAGTGCGTGGCGTTGCGCCGTACTCCCTGACTCGGGCGCAGGGCATCGATAAGCTTGGACACAGCCATGGGGAAGGGTGCTTGCCTTCTCGTTTGGTCAGGCCCTCGCACTGGGATTGCAGTCCCTGCGGGGGCCGAAGCATGTGTGGGATGTGAAGTCGTGGACTTGTCTGCGGCGAGCGTGCACGTCCGGACCGTCCACGCGCCAGCCACAGCAGCCGAGTTCACCCGCCCGTGTGACGTGGGCGGGTTTGGTCGGTGGGTGGGTTCTCTCCCCGGATTCTTGGGTTTTTTATCGCCCGCCGCCCCGGCCCACACGCCACCGAAGGACACGTCGCCGGGCTTCGGTTCCAGGGTCACCGGCACGGCCCGAGATCGAGTTCCGCCCACACCGTCTTGCACGGCACCGGTCCTGATCGCACACCCCAGCGGTCCGCGAACTCCTCCACGAGCAGCAGCCCGTAGCCGGACTCGGCCTGCCCGGCGGCAGCGGCCCGCACCCGCGCCGGCCACCGTTCACCCCGGGCGTCGGCGACCTCCACGCACAGTGTCCGGGGAGCACGGACGGACAGAGTGAGACGGAAACTCCGGCCGGGGACCCTGCCGTGCAGGACCGCGTTCGCGGCGAGTTCGGCGACGACGAGCCGGGCCGGATCCAACGGCAGCCCCCAGTCGTGCAGTTGCTCGGCCGCGAGCAGCCGGGCGAGACGGGCACCGCGCCGAGTGGCGGAGAGCGGCACCGAGAAGTGGTGGAGCGGAGCGTGCACAGTTCGCCGATTCACGTCACTCAGCGTGTTCTTGCGTACGTAATCTGTGAAGGGTGGCAGCCCGTGCGGACGGTGTCTGTCCGGGTGGCGTCCGGTTCTGTCCGGGCTGTACGGGGTGACCGGGAGCGGAGGGACAACGAACGTGAGCGGGTGGGACGCGGGGCTGGAGGACGACGAAGAGGCCGGGGCCGTGATGAGGACCGTCCAGCGTCAGCTCAAGCTGTGGCGCGAGTCGGCCGGCCTCACCCAGGCCGAGTTCGGGGCGGCCATCGGGTACGGGGAGGAGCTGGTCTCCTCCGTGGAACGGGGGCGGCGCATCCCCCGGCCCGAGTATCTGGACCGCGCGGACGAGATCCTCTCGGCGGGCGGCCGACTCGCGGCCCTGAAGGAGGACTTGGCGGAGGTCCGCTACCCGAAGAAGGTGCGGGACCTGAAGAGGCTGGAGGCCGAGGCGATCGAGCTCTGCGCGTACAACAACTCCGTGATTCATGGGTTGTTGCAGACCGAGGAGTACGCGAAATCGGTGTTCGGCGCGCGCCGACCGCCGTTCAGCTCGGACGAGCTGGAGCAGAGGCTGGCAGCCCGGGTGTCCCGCCAGAGGATCGTCGACGGCACGGTGGCCCGTCCGTCCTTCAGCTTCGTCCAGTGCGAGTCGACTCTCCGGCGGCCCATCGGAGGAAGCGCTGTCATGCGGCGCCAGCTCGAAAGCCTGTTGGAGATCGCCGAGTTCAGGAACATCGACCTCCAAGTGCTCCCTCTCGGTCGCGAGGTGAACTCCGGGCTGGCCGGTTCCTTCAGGCTCCTCAGACTCAAGGACGGCGGCACCGTCGGGCACGTCGAAGTGCAGCACATCAGCCGCGTGATCACCGACCCGAAAGAGGTTCAACTGCTCGACATGCGCTATGGGACCATCCGGGCACAAGCTCTCGACCCACGAGAGTCAACAGCCTTCATCGAGAGAGTGCTTGGAGAGACATGCCCCTGAAGCCCTGCAGCGAAGCGAGCATCGCACCGGAGTGGATAAGGAGCAGCTACAGCACGGACGAGGGCCCCGACTGCGTCGAAGTGGCCGCCCGCCCGGACGGGATCCTCGTCCGGGATTCCAAGAACCCCGACGGCCCCCGCCTCGGTCTCACCCGGGGTGCCTGGGCGGCCTTTACGCCGTCCGTCTGACCGGGCGTACAACGAAGAAACGCCCCGCCGTCTCCCGGAGGAGGCGGCGGGGCGTTGCTCACCTGGTTCAGGTGGTCCGGCGTCTGCGCGAGCCAGGCCGGCGCTCGCTCGGGCGGGTCACCGGGTCGCCCGCGTCCAGTGCGGCCGCACGGCGGCGCAGGCCGAAGTCGGCCAGTGCCTCCGCCAGCTTGTGCACCGAGGGCTCGGGAGCCATCACGTCGACCCGCAGCCCGTGCTCCTCGGCCGTCTTGGCCGTGGCGGGACCGATACAGGCGATCACCGTCACGTTGTGCGGCTTGCCCGCGATGCCGACCAGGTTGCGGACCGTGGAGGACGACGTGAAGAGCACGGCGTCGAAGCCGCCGCCCTTGATCGCCTCACGGGTGTCCGCCGGCGGCGGCGACGCGCGCACGGTGCGGTACGCCGTGACGTCGTCGACCTCCCAGCCCAGCTCGATGAGCCCGGCGACGAGGGTCTCCGTGGCGATGTCGGCACGGGGCAGGAAGACACGGTCGATCGGGTCGAAGACCGGGTCGTAGGGCGGCCAGTCCTCCAGGAGGCCCGCGGCCGACTGTTCACCGCTCGGCACCAGGTCCGGCTTCACGCCGAAGGCGACGAGCGCGTTCGCGGTCTGCTCGCCGACCGCGGCGACCTTGATGCCCGCGAAGGCACGCGCGTCGAGGCCGTACTCCTCGAACTTCTCCCGGACCGCCTTGACGGCGTTGACCGAGGTGAAGGCGATCCACTCGTAGCGGCCCGTGACCAGGCCCTTGACCGCGCGCTCCATCTGCTGGGGCGTGCGCGGAGGCTCGACGGCGATCGTCGGCACCTCGTAGGGCACGGCCCCGTACGACCGAAGCTGGTCGGAGAGCGACGCCGCCTGCTCCTTCGTCCGTGGCACGAGCACCTTCCAGCCGAACAGCGGCTTGGACTCGAACCACGACAACTGGTCGCGCTGGGCGGCTGCGGAACGCTCACCGACCACGGCTATCACCGGGCGCCCGCCGTCCGGGGACGGCAGCACCTTCGCCTGCTTCAGCGTCTGCGCGATCGTGCCGAGGGTGGCCGACCAGGTGCGCTGGCGGGTCGTCGTACCGGCGATCGTCACGGACAGCGGGGTGTCGGGCTTGCGGCCGGAGGCCACCAGCTCACCCGCGGCCGCGGCCACCGAGTCGAGCGTCGCCGACACCACGACGGTGCCGTCGGAGGCGCCGACCTCGGTCCAGCAGCGGTTCGACGCGGTCCGCGCGTCGACGAACCGTACGTCCGCGCCCTGCGCGTCCCGCAGCGGCACACCCGCGTAGGCGGGCACACCGACGGCGGCCGCGATACCGGGCACCACCTCGAACGGAACGCCCGCGGCGACGCAGGCCAGCATCTCCTCGGCGGCGTACGTGTCGAGGCCGGGGTCACCGGACACCGCACGCACGACCCGCTTGCCGCCCCGCGCGGCCGTCATGACAAGATTGGCAGCGTCCCTCGACGCGGGGTCACCAACGGTTGTTGACGCGCTGTCAACAACCGTCAGCTGAGGCGTGCCTGTGCCCTGGTACGGAACCGGCGAAGTGTCCGGATCCGTGTTCAGAACGGCGACGCCTTGTCTGGCGTGAACGCGCACCACGTCGAGCACGTCGTGCTCGGCGACGAGGACGTCCGCGTTCGCCAGCGCCTCCACGGCGCGCAGTGTCAGTAGCCCTGGATCTCCGGGTCCGGCACCCAGGAAGGTGACGTGCCCGTGGACCGGACCGGCGGGAAGGTTGGTGGGGCTCACAGTGCTCGCTCCCCCATCAGACCGGCCGCGCCCTTGGCAAGCATCTCGGCGGCGAGTTCACGGCCGAGCGACATCGCCTGGTCGTGTGTCTCGGGCACGGGACCGGTGGTGGACAGCTGCACCAGCGTCGAGCCGTCGGTCGTACCGACGACGCCACGCAGGCGCATCTCCTTGACAATCTGCCCGTCGGCCAGAAGATCGGCGTACGCGCCCACGGGGGCGCTGCAGCCGGCTTCCAGGGCGGCAAGCAGGGATCGCTCGGCGGTCACGGCGGCCCGGGTGTACGGGTCGTCGAGCTCGGCGAGCGCGGCGACGAGGTCCGTGTTGTCCGCGGCACACTCGATCGCCAGGGCCCCCTGGCCGGGGGCGGGCAGGACGGTGTCGACCGGCAGGAAGTCGGTGACCTCGTCGATGCGGCCGATCCGGTTGAGTCCGGCGGCGGCGAGCACGACGGCGTCGAGCTCCCCGGCGTGGACGTACCCGATTCGGGTGTCGACATTGCCCCGGATGGCGACCGTCTCGATCGACATGCCGTGGCTGCGCGCGTACGCGTTGAGCTGGGCCATGCGGCGCGACGAACCGGTGCCGACGCGCGCGCCGTCCGGAAGCTGCTCGAAGGTCAGCCCGTCGCGGGCCACGAGCACGTCACGGACGTCCTCGCGCACCGGCACGGCGGCCAGTGCTAGACCCTCGGGCTGCGCGGTCGGCAGATCCTTGAGGGAGTGCACGGCGAAGTCGACCTCGCCGCGCACCAGTGCCTCCCGCAGCGCGGTCACGAAGACGCCCGTGCCGCCGATCTGCGCGAGGCTCTCGCGGGAAACATCGCCGTACGTCGTGATCTCAACGAGCTCGACTGGCCGTCCGGTCACCCGGCTCACGGCGTCCGCCACCTGCCCGGACTGGGCCATGGCGAGTTTGCTTCGCCTGGTCCCCAGCCTCAAAGCCTGCTCACTCATGCTCGCCCTCGGTTCTTGGCGTTCTCGGTGTTGTTCTCGGCCCGCGAGACGGCGGCGACCGTCTCCGGGTCCAGGTCGAACAGGGTCCGCAGCGCGTCCGCGTACCCGGCACCGCCGGGCTCGGCGGCGAGTTGCTTGACCCGTACGGTCGGCGCGTGCAGCAGCTTGTCCACGACGCGCCGCACGGTCTGGGTGATCTCGCCGCGCTGCTTGTCGTCGAGGTCCGGCAGCCGTCCGTCCAGGCGCGTGATCTCGTTCGCGACGACGTCGGCGGCCATGGCGCGCAGCGCGACCACGGTGGGGGTGATGTGCGCGGCCCGCTGGGCGGCGCCGAACGCGGCCACCTCGTCGGCGACGATCCGGCGCACCTGGTCCACGTCGGCGGCCATCGGCGCGTCCGCGGAGGCCTCGGCGAGCGTCTCCAGGTCGACGAACCGCACGCCGAGCAGCCGGTGCGCGGCCGCGTCGATGTCACGGGGCATCGCGAGGTCGAGCAGCGCGAGCACCGGCGCGGGGCGCGGCGCCTCGGCGACGGGTTCGGGCCTGCGGCGCTCGGGGATCCGGCCGGCGGTCGCCGCGGTGGCGGCCAGCACGGCGATGAGGTCGGCGTCGGCCTCGGCGTCCTCGGCGGGCGTACGACGGCTGTCGCGGCGCTCGACGGTTCCGGTGCCCTTGTCCACCCAGGCCGCGTGCTGCTCCAGGGTGGCCGCGTCGATACCGGCGACGGCGGCCTCGCCCATGACGGAGAAGCCGGTGGCGCCCTGCACGGCGGACAGGTCCAGCGGGCAGGCGTCCTCGGCACCGGCGGGCGCGGGGTGACCGGCCGGGCCGGCCGCCGTCTCGCGCAGTGCCGCGGGCGTTCCCGTACGTCCTTCGACGGCGGCCGCGACGGTCTCGGCCGTCAGGACGAGTCCGGTGGCCCCGGTGCAGGAGACAGCGATGTCGGCACGTGTCAGCTCGACCGGCACCGAGTCCATCGGTACCGCGCGGGCCAGCACGTCCGTGTCGTCGCCGCCGGTGAGGATCTCGGCGAGCCGCTCGGCGCGTTCGGGGGTGCGGTTGGCGATCACGATCTCGCCGACGCCGACGCGCGCGAGCGTCGCGGCGGCCAGCGAGGACATCGAGCCCGCGCCGATGACGAGGGCCTTCTTGTCCTTGGCCCACGCCTCGACGGGCCGTCCGGCGGAGAGCTGCTCCAGGCCGAAGGTGACCAGGGACTGTCCGGCCCGGTCGATCCCGGTCTCGGAGTGGGCGCGCTTGCCGACCCGCAGGGCCTGCTGGAACAGGTCGTTCAGGAGGCGGCCCGCGGTGTGCAGTTCCTGCGCGGTGGCGAGCGCGTCCTTGATCTGGCCGAGGATCTGGCCCTCGCCGACGACCATCGAGTCGAGGCCGCAGGCCACCGAGAAGAGGTGGTGGACGGCCCGGTCCTCGTAGTGCACGTACAGGTGGGGGGTGAGCTCCTCCAGGCCTACGCCGCTGTGCTGGGCGAGAAGCGTGGACAGCTCGGCGACGCCCGCGTGGAACTTGTCCACGTCGGCGTACAGCTCGATGCGGTTGCAGGTGGCGAGCACCGCACCCTCGGTGGCGGGCTCGGCGGCGAGGGTGTCCTGGAGCAGCTTGACCTGCGCGTCCGCGGACAGCGCGGCCCGTTCGAGGACGCTGACCGGAGCGCTGCGGTGGCTCAGCCCGACGACGAGGAGACTCATGCCGGCATCACCGCTGGGAGGTCCCCGTCGGGCCCCTTGCCGTCGTTGCCCCGCTCGGCCGGGGCGCTGGCGGCCTGGGCGCTGGCGGCCTGGGCCTGGGCCTCGGCCTCCTCGCCGGCCTTGCGCTGCTCGTGGAACGCGAGGATCTGCAGCTCGATCGAGAGATCGACCTTGCGCACGTCGACGCCGTCCGGGACGGTCAGGACGGTCGGCGCGAAGTTCAGGATGGAGGTCACTCCGGCGGCGACCAGGCGGTCGCAGACGGGCTGGGCGGCCCCGGCCGGGGTGGCGATGACACCGATCGAGACACCGTTCTCGTCGATGATCTTTTCCAGCTCGTCCGTGTGCTGCACCGGGATCCCGGCGACGGGCTTGCCGGCCATCGCGGGATCGGCGTCGATGAGCGCCGCCACACGGAATCCGCGCGAGGCGAACCCTCCGTAGTTGGCCAGTGCCGCGCCGAGGTTGCCGATACCGACGATCACAACCGGCCAGTCCTGGGTCAGGCCCAGTTCACGGGAGATCTGGTACACGAGATACTCGACGTCGTACCCCACACCGCGCGTTCCGTAGGAACCGAGGTAGGAGAAGTCCTTGCGAAGCTTCGCGGAGTTGACCCCCGCGGCGGCCGCGAGCTCCTCGGAGGAGACCGTGGGCACCGAGCGCTCCGACAGTGCGGTGAGGGCTCGGAGGTACAGCGGAAGCCGGGCGACCGTGGCCTCGGGAATTCCTCGGCTGCGGGTCGCCGGTCGGTGAGTTCGGCCAGTTGCCACGGTGCTCCTGCGGGTAGAGCGGGGCTGCAGGCGGTCACACGTCCCCAGACCGCCCCGTCGAATGCAGGCTATGTCTTTGTGAACGCGTGCACAAAGATGGTGTCCGATTTGCCCACCCAACGTGACCGGGGTCACGCGTGCCCGGCACGCCGGTATGCAACCGGCACGCGGACGACTCCGCTCCGCACACGAAGGGGGCAAAACCGCACACTCTCCTCAACGAATCCCGCCCCCGAGACCAATCGCCGTCGATCCTAGGCGACTTTCCGGACGCTTTGGACTGCTCAGGCAGGTCACAAGTCGGGTACATCACGAGCACCCCCGGCCCCATCGGGCACAGCTCACCCCGTGAGGGCTTTGCGAAGGCGTTCCTCGTTCACGCGCCAGAAGGTGTGCTGTGCGCCGTCCACCAGGACGACCGGGATCTGCTCCCAGTACTGGCGGTGCAGCTCCTCGTCCTCGGTGATGTCCTTCCCTTCCCAGGGCACCCCGAGATCGGCACACACCTTCTCGATCACCTCCTGTGCGTCATCACACAGATGGCATCCGGGCTTCCTGATCAGCGTGACCAGGTGATCCGCGGGCGCCTTCGTCTCCGTACGGCGGTCGCTGCGCCGGAAGATGGGACTCATACGCGCCATTCTCCCGCCCCGGACGCCTCGGGGGGCACCCCCCGGCTCGGCACGCGGCGGCAAGGCCTGCGCCGGTCCGACGCGCCGCGGGTGCGGTGCGCGGGAGCGCTCGTTTAACGGCATGGCCGCGGAGAGTTCACAGCACCGAATCCTGTCGACTCCGGAAGCGCCGAACAGACTGGCTATGCTCACGACATGGCCGCTCTCGGATGGCTCACTCCCCGTAGGCGCTCCGCGACCGCGCGGAGCGTGTTGGCAGGCGAAGCCTCGGCTGAGGCAGCGCGCAAGTCCTCGCAGGAACTGCAGGAACTGGAAGAACTGGCGCCACCGGACGCCGAGGAGGAACCCGACTTCCCGGTGCTCGGCGACGACAAGGCCGCCGCGTTCTTCGATCTCGACAACACCGTGATGCAGGGTGCCGCCCTCTTCCACTTCGGACGCGGGCTGTACAAGCGGAAGTTCTTCGAGACCCGCGACCTCGCGAAGTTCGCCTGGCAGCAGGCGTGGTTCAGGCTGGCCGGAGTCGAGGACCCCGAGCACATGCAGGAAGCGCGTGACTCCGCGCTGTCCATCGTGAAGGGCCACCGGGTCTCCGAGCTGATGTCGATCGGCGAGGAGATCTACGACGAGTACATGGCCGAGCGGATCTGGCCCGGGACCCGGGCGCTCGCCCAGGCGCACCTGGACGCCGGCCAGAAGGTGTGGCTCGTCACGGCGGCGCCGGTGGAGATCGCCACGGTGATCGCGCGGCGGCTCGGGCTCACGGGTGCGCTGGGGACCGTCGCGGAATCGGTGGACGGGATCTACACCGGCAAACTGGTCGGCGAGCCCCTGCACGGTCCGGCGAAGGCGGAGGCCGTACGGGCCCTGGCGTCCGCGGAGAGCCTGGACCTGTCGCGCTGCGCGGCGTACAGCGACTCGCACAACGACATTCCGATGCTCTCGCTGGTCGGACATCCGTACGCGATCAACCCGGACTCGAAGCTGCGCAGGCACGCGCGGGACTTCGACTGGCGGCTGCGGGACTATCGCACCGCGCGCAAAGCCGCGAAGGTCGGGATTCCCGCCGCGGCCGGGGTCGGGGCGGTGGCCGGTGGCACGGCGGCGGCGATCGCGCTGCACCGGCGGCGCCGGTAGTTCGCCTCTGGCGTCCGCGGTTCGGGTTCAGCTCCGGTGGGTGGGTCGGGGCCGTGCCGGTGCATCAGCCCGTCGCCGTTGGGTGAGGGATGGGCGTCGGTGGCGACGGGCATCGATGTACCGGGATC
>NZ_JBSFZS010000118.1:0-23169 GCF_053600395.1 Streptomyces sp. NPDC005070
TGCAGTGCGGCGTATCCGCCTAGTACCGTGGGGGGCGATTGGTGACACCGCGCTCGTCTGTGTCATCATCTGCAGCACCACTCGCGCTCGCGTGACACACCGAAGGAGTGGTCGGCCCACGCCCAGGGCCGCGCGCTGGCGGAGCGCCCGTTGATCGAGTGGGGCGGGTCCGCCGGGCAGGGCGGACCGGTGGGCGCCCGCGCGTCCGCCGGGCAGGACGGAGCGGGCGGCCGGAGCGGGCGGGGGCTCGGGCCGTTGTCCGGGGGTGGGGCGCTGTTGCCCGCCGCCGGGGTGCGTGTCCTGGATCTGACCCGGGTCATCGCGGGCCCGGTCGCCACCCGCACCCTCGCCCTGCTGGGCGCCGACGTCCTGCGTGTCGACGCGCCGCACCTGCCGGAGGACCCGGACGCCCACGCGGACACGGGCTTCGGCAAGCGCTCGACGCTGCTGGACCTGGCGGCCGACCGCCGCGCCTTCGACGAGCTGCTGGCGTCGGCGGACGTGGTCGTCACCGGGTACCGGCCCGGCGCCCTGGACCGCTTCGGGCTCTCCCCCGAGGCGCTGGCCGAGCGCTGTCCGGGCCTTGTGGTGGCACAGGTGTCGGCGTGGGGGGCGTACGGGCCCTGGGGCGGGCGGCGGGGCTTCGACAGCCTGGTGCAGGTGGCCACCGGGAGCGCGGTGGCGGAGGGATCGCCCGAGCGGCCGGGCGCGCTGCCGGCGCAGGCCCTCGACCACGGCACCGGGTATCTGCTGGCGGCGGCGGTCCTGCGGGCGCTGACCGGGCGGGAGGAGCGGGGCCACGGCGCCGTCGTACGGCTGGCGCTGGCCCGCACGGCGATGTGGCTGACGAACGGAATCGGGCGGGAGGAGGGACCCGGCGCGGTGCCGGACCCCTCGGAGGGGGAACCGTACGACCGTCCCGACGCCTGGCTGTCGGAGCGGGCCGGCCCCGTCGGCCTCCTCGCCCACGCCCTGTCCCCGGTCTCCTTCGCGGGCGGTCCCGCGGACTGGTCACGCCCCCCGGGACGCTGGGGGACGGACCCGGCCCGCTGGAACTGAGGGACCGCGGCGCCGGGCGGAGTACCCGCCCGGCGTCCGTTCCCGTGCGGGTCAGGCCGTGACCATGACCTTCAGGGCGGTGCGCTCGTCCATCGCCTTGTAGCCCTCGGGCACGCCCTCCAGGCCGACGGTCATGTCGAAGACGGGCGACGGGTCGATGGTGCCGTCCAGGACGTCGGGGAGCAGCTCGGGGATGTACGCGCGCACCGGGGCGACCCCGCCGCGCAGGGCGATGTTCCGGTCGAACATGACCCCCAGATCGAGGCCCGTACCGCTGCCGTGGGGCACTCCGACGAAGCCGATCGCGCCGCCGTCGCGGGTGATGTTCACGGCCGTGCTCATGGACTGCTCGGTGCCGACCGCCTCGACGACGCAGTGCGCGCCCTGGCCGCCGGTCAGCTCGCGGACGGCCGCGACGGCCGCCTCGCCGCGCTCGGCGACGACGTCCGTGGCGCCGAAGCGGAGCGCGATGTCGGTACGGACCTGGTGCCGGCCGAGCGCGATGATCCGCTCCGCGCCGAGCCGCTTGGCGGCGAGGACGGCGCACAGTCCGACGGCCCCGTCACCCACGACGGCGACGGTCGAGCCCTTGCGGACACCGGCGCCGAGGGCCGCGTGGTGACCGGTGCCGAGGACGTCGGAGAGCGTCAGCAGCGCGGACAGCAGGTGGTCGTCGGAGGCCGCCTCCTTGGGAAGCTGTACGAGGGTGCCGTCCGCGAAGGGGACGCGTACGGCCTCGCCCTGGCCGCCGTCGTAGCCGACGGAGCCCCAGAAGCCGCCGTGCGCGCACGAGGTGGTGAGTCCGTCACGGCAGTAGTCGCAGACGCCGTCGGACCACATGAAGGGCGCCACGACCAGGTCGCCGCGACGGACGCCGCTCACATCGGAGCCCGTCTCCTCGACGATGCCGAGGAACTCGTGCCCGATCCGCTGGCCGGGCTGCCGGGCCGCCTCGCCGCGGTACGCCCACAGGTCGCTGCCGCAGATGCAGGAGCGCAGCACCCGCACGATCGCGTCGGTGGGGAGCTGCACCATGGGCTCGGGCACCTCCTCCACACGCATGTCGAACGGGGCGTGGATGGTGGTGGCGCGCATGGCGAGGATCCTTCTCGTCTGGAGCGTGGGTGAGATGCGCTCAGGGGGTGGTTGAGCGCATCTCACCGTACGCCGCCCGCGGCACGCGTCGCGCGCCGAGGGGGTCGAGCACGCCGCGGACCAGCAGGAACTGGGCCGCGATGTACGTGAGCATGATCCAGAAGGACGCCTTCGGAAGCTGCGGCCAGTCGGCGACGCCGGTGGCGATCAGCGTGTCCGAGAGCATGAAGAGGGCGCCGCCGAGCGCCGCGACGGGCCCGAGGCGCGTGGCGCCGTACGCCATGGCGGTCAGGAGCAGGCTGTAGCCCGCGACGGGGACGCGCAGGCCGGCCGGCAGCCCGGGCCACAGCAGGACGACGAGGGCGACGAGGGCGGTGGCGTACGCGCCGACGAGCCGCGGGTCCCGGACGCGTGCCGTCCTGCGGAAGAGCACGAGGTAGCACACGTGCCCCGCCGCGAAGGAGGCCATGCCGGCGAGGAAGGCGGGGTCGGCGTCGGACATGAGCGCCAGGTCGCCGCACCAGCCGAGGAGCAGAGCGGCCAGGAGCAGCCGGGGTCCGCCGCGCACACCCGCGTAGGCGGCGAGCAGCGGCATCAGGAGCGGCTTGGCGATGCGGTGCCCGGGGTCGTATCCGGCGAGCAGCGAGAGGAGGTCGACGGCCGCCGTCAGCGCGAAGCAGACGAGCAGGACGCGCGCGGTGCGGGCGCTCACGCGACGGGTTCCGCGGCCGGGGCCTGCGCTGCGGCCGGCGGCGCGGGCTGCCAGCCGGGCCCGCCGAGAAGCCGTCCGGCGCGCTCGCGCCAGGTCGCCGCCGCCCGGACGTCGCGGGCGATCGCGGTGTACTCGTGGGTGGCCACGCGCAGCGGGTTGTACGTGGTGATGTTCTTGGTGAGCCCGTAGACGGGCCGCTCGGTCTCCGCGACGAACGATCCGAAGAGCCGGTCCCAGACGATGAGGATGCCGCCGAAGTTGCGGTCCAGATAGCCGCCCTGGGAGGCGTGGTGGACGCGGTGGTGGGAGGGCGTGTTGAAGGCGGACTCGAACCAGCGGGGCATCTTGTCGATGCGCTCGGTGTGGATCCAGAACTGGTAGACGAGGCTCACCGACGAGCAGAACGCGAGCGCGGCCGGGTGGACCCCGAGCGCGACCATCGGGAGGTAGAAGGGCCACGACGTCCAGCCGGTCCAGGGCTGGCGCAGGGCGGTGGTGAGGTTGAACTTCCTGCTGGAGTGGTGCACGACGTGGCAGGCCCACAGGACGCGGATCACGTGGTGGCCGCGGTGGGACCAGTAGTAGAAGAAGTCCTGGGCGACCAGCATCAGCGGGATCGTCCACCACAGGACGGGCACCCGCAGCGGCGTCAGTTCGTAGACGGCCGTGTAGACGGCGACGATCGGGATCTTCCACAGGAAGTCGAAGAAGAGGCTGCCCAGCCCCATGCCGAGGCTCGTCGCGGCGTCCTTCGTCTCGTACCCCGCGGCGTCCTCGTCCGGATGGATCCGGACGCTGATCATCTCGATCACGGCGAGGAGGACGAAGGCGGGTATCGACCAGAGCACGACATCGGGCAGGTTCGGCATGGGTGAACCGTAGATGCGCTGGTCGGCCGCGTACAGAGGCTGTTACCAACAAGTATTACCGGCGGTACGCGCTTACTTCTCGGCGAACTCCGCCAAGAGCCGTCACGTCGCCGCCAAGAGCCGCCACGCGCCCGGCCGGAGCCGTCACACGGCCGGCCCCGCGCTCCCCCGGCCGGCCGGGCGGGGCTCCGGCGAGGCGCTCGCCACGCCCGCACGGCCCCCGCGCTCACCACACGCGTACCGAGCCTCCTCTCGCGAACACCGGGCTCGTCGCGTCGGCGGGCGGGGTGTCCAGCGGTTCGGCGATCTCTGCCACCGTCGGCCCGGCCTTGGCGGCGATCTCGTCGAGATACGCCAGGTCGAAGCCGTAGACGCGGGCCGCGTTGCCGCCGGCCATGGCGGCGACCTCCTCGCGCGGCAGGCCCGCGTACGCGACGCGCAGGCCCTCGCGGGTGTAGGGGTGGGTGCCTTCGTCGTGCGGGTAGTCGCTGCCCCACATGATCTTGTCGAGGCCGATGCGGTCGCGCAGCGGCACCTCGTGGGGGCGCATGAAACTGGCGCCGACGAAGCAGTTCGCGCGCCAGACCTCGGAGGGGCGCTCACCCATCGTCGCGGCCAGCCCCGCGCCGAACTTCGACTCGGCCGTCGCCGCCCTGCCCGCCGCCGCGACCAGCCGCCGGTGGTAGTAGTCCAGCATGTCGAGCACCCCGGGGATCCAGCCCGAGCCCTGCTCGGTCAGCACCAGTCTCAGGCCGGGGTGCCGGCGGAACGCGCCGCCGAACACCAGGTGCCACAGGGCGCGGTGCGAGAACCAGGTCGTCTCCACCATGAAGACCGCGCGGGCCGCCGGTTCGTCCCCGAGTGGCGGCGAGGCGGAGCCGGCGTGGTGGTTCACCGGGACGCCCAGCTCGGCGCAGGCCGCCCAGATCGGCTCGTACGCCGCCGAGTAGAGCTCCGGCAGGCCCGAACCGGGAGGTGTGCCGGGCAGCAGCAGTCCGCCCTTGAGGCCCGCGGCCGCCGACCGGTGGATCTCCTCGACCGCCGCGTCGACGTCGTTCAGGAGGATCTGGAAGACACCCGCGCGCCGGCCGGGTGCCGCCGCGCAGAAGTCGGCGAGCCAGCGGTTGTGGGCCCGCAGCCCCGCCCAGCGCTGCTCGAACTCGGCCGCCGTCGGGGCCGGTGCCATGAGGGAGGCCGACGGGAAGAACGGCGGAATGGTGTTCGGGAAGACCACCTCCGCGACGATGCCGTCCTCCTCCAGCTCCGCGAGCCGCCGCGCGGAGTTCCAGTTCCGGTCGGCGGTGTCGGCGAGCAGGTCCTCGTACGGATTGACGTAGTCGGCGGCCCAGGCGTCGAAGTCGTCGTGGTACCGGCGCTCCAGATACGGCTTGTAGTCGAGGAGATCGGCGCCCGCGTGGCAGTCGGCGGAGATGACGGTGTAGCGGTCCTCGCCACCGGCGCGGCTCTCGGCGTCCCCGGCGGTCCCGGCGGTCCCGGCGGTCCCGGCGGTCCCGGCGGTCCCGGCGGTCTCGGGGGTCTCGGGGGTCTCGGGGGTCTCGGGGGTCATGGGTTCACCCCCAGTACGGGGAAGTCGTGGTCCGTCAGCCAGTGGCGGCCCACCGCGCGCGAGCGCGCCCAGGACGCCTCGACCGCCGACTGGTCCTCGTCCTGGCCCAGTTCGGCCGGGGTGGGGCCGATCCGCCGGGCGACCGGGGCCAGTACGCCGGTGTCGAAGCCGAACACCTCGGCCGCCGCGAGGCCGAGCATGCGGCGGGTCTCCGCCACCGGGATGTCGTGGAAGGTCCGCGCCAGCCACGCCCGGGTGTCGGGCCAGGTGCCCTCGGGGTGCGGGAAGTCGCTGCCCCAGAGGATGTTGTCGACGCCGATCTCGTAACGCTGGGCGAGTTCGCGGCGCTTGGTGTTGGTGGCGCAGACGAAGACCTGCCGGTCCAGGTACTCGTGCGGGGGCCGCTTCAGCTCCGCGAACGGCGACAGCTTCTTGCCGCCGTGCGCACCGAGGTACAGCCGGTCCATGAACCACAGCAGGTTGGGCAGCCACCAGCAGCCCGACTCGGCGACGCCGAACCGGAGTCCCGGGTGCCGCTCGAAGGCCCCCGACCAGAGCAGGAACCACAGGGGGCGCGCGGGCCACCAGGTCACCTCGGAGACGTAGATCCCGAGGTGGTCGCCGTACTCGTGGCGCGGCGCGGCGCCGGAATGGGTGAGCACGGGCATCGAGCACTCGGCCGCCGCCGCCCACACGGGGTCGTAACGGCGGTCGTGGTAGGGCTCCTTGTCGACCCACATGGACGGGATCATCAGCGCGCCGAGGCCCGACTCCTTGGCCCGGTACACCTCGGCGACGACCCGTCCGGTCTCGCCCGTGACCGGCAGCAGGGCCACCCCGCAGTGCCGTTCGGGGTGCTCGGAGACGAAGTCGGCGAGCCAGCGGTTGTGGGCCTGAGCGCCCGCCATGCCGAGTTCGGGGTCCTGGTCGCCGGAGAGACCGAGGCCCACGCCGAAGGGGGCCGCGGTGCGGCTGTCCACGGCGTCCGCGTCGGGGAAGACGACCTCGGCCGCCACTCCGTCGCCGTCGAGCTCCTTGAGCCGCTGCGCGGTGTCCCAACCGCCGCGCAGGCCTTCCTCGTTGTCCTGGAACCACTTGTCGGCGAACGCCTCGTTGCGGATGCCGAGGCGGTTCATCTCCTCGCGGCGCCGGCCCTGGCCCGCGAGGAACTCGTCGAACTCCCGGTGGAAACGGGGGTCCAGATAGGGCCGGTACTCCTCGGTGGGAAGCCCGGCGTGGCAGTCGGAGGAGATGATCAGATACGGGTCCTGTTCGGTCACCGCGCCCCCTCAGTCGAGGATGAAACTTTCCAGGTACGACGGATCGGCCCGCTCGAGCATCGACCGCGACCGCGCCCGGATCTGCCGGTCGCTGTGCTCGCTCTCGGGCAGCAGCCAGAAGCGGCCCGCGCGGATCCCCTCGGCGACGAGGTCGGCGACCTCTTCGACGGGGGTGAACTCCACTTCGTGGCCCGCCTGTTTCATCGCGGCCTCCCACTGACCGAGGCTGCGGTACGGGGTCCTGCGGGGCCGCTGCTTCGCGTACCGCTCGGGCCGGTTGCGGTGCGACTCCCACAGGCCCGTGCGCAGCATGTGCGGCCCCGGGAACAGCACGGAGGCGCCCACGCGCGCGTGCTCCGCCTTCAGATGCGCGTACAGCGACTCGGTCATCGTCACCACGGCCGCCTTGGTGACGGCGTACACGGAGGCGGTGGGCAGCGGGGCGATCCCGCCGTCCCCGGACGAGGTGTTGACCACGTGGCCGGGCTCGCCGCCGGCGAGCATCCGGGGCACGAACGCCTGGACGCCGTGGAAGACACCCCACACGTTGACGGCGAACGCCCACTTCCAGTCGTTGGGGTCGTGCTCCCACATCCGGCCCTCGGCGCCGGAGCCGACACCGGCGTTGTTGCACAGGACGTGCACCGCGCCGTAGGCGCCGTACACGTCCTCGGCGAGCGCGAGGACCTCGGAGCGCTCCGAGACGTCGACCACGCGCGCCTGGACCTCGGCGCCGTCCTCGCGCAGTTGCGCGGCGGCCTTGTCCAGCGCGCCCTCCTCGACGTCGGCGAGGACCACCTTCAGGCCGTCCGCCGCGAACCGCCGGGCCATCGCGAGCCCGATGCCGCTCGCCGCGCCGGTGACGACGGCGACCTGTCCCGCGCGCAGTTCCATCAGACGCTCCCCTCGGGCGGACCGTCGAGGATCTGCCGCGGATCGTCGTAGCGCTGGTGGATGTAGGGCAACAGGGCCCGCGCGCTGACGCGTTCGGCGACCCTGCCCTTCTGGTCGGTGGTCTTCTCGCCGATGGTGATCTCCAGCAGCCGGCGTACGGGCAGATCGGCGACCGGGTCGTACATGGACTCGCGCAGGACGACGTCCCCGGTGACGCGCTCCAGCCTGCGGACCTTCTCGTCGCGTACGCAGTGCACGAGGACCGGGTCGGCGTCGAATCCCGAACCGTCCACCGCGGGAAGGAACTTGAAGTAGAAGTCCGTCTTTCGCGCGGGTTCGGGCAGCGGCAGGGGCCCGCTCACCGCGCCGCGCACCTCGACGAACTCGATGCCGTGCCGGGCGAGCACGGCCCGTACGACGAGCCCGTCGCGCTCGACGGTCACCTCACCGAGCTTCTTGGGCTCCCCGAAGACCTCGCGGCCACCGGTCAGGGCCCGCTCGTGGGTCATCGGCATGACCAGCGGGTACCAGCCCTCGACGTCCTCGTGCGCGGCGGCGACGGCGAACGAGCCCGCGCCCAGCGGGTATCCGGGCAGGTCGACCTTGCTGATGTTGACCCGCACCAGAGGGCGGGCGGTGGGCTTCAGCGGGGGCGGCAGGACCGCCGCGACCGCGTCCGGGTCGCTCTCCCAGACGGCCACCAAACCGGTCGACCAGATGTCGGGGAGTCTGGAGCTCGCGGCGCGCGCGGCGTCGATCTCCGCCTCGGTCCGCGCGCCGTACCTCACTCGTGCCATGTCCGTACCGCCCTTCGTAGGCGCTACCTGCTGGGGCGCGGAGCACGCTTGCACCGCACGGGTGAAAGGTCCATAGCCATGCGCGGCCCTAAAGCCCAACGACCCGTCGTACGGGCCAGGTTCGGGCGGGAGGCGGCCGTCCGTCCCGGGGCGCGGAAATAATCGGTGGCCCCGGAGGGCGGAACGTTCCTAGACTCCGTAAGCGCGGGGGCGGCTCCGCAAGCGTGCTTCCTTCTCTCTTTTCTACGACTGCCGTAGCGCGCTCACTCTCCGCCCCCGCCTCACCCACTTCCGATCCCGGGGGATCTCCGCTTGTCCGTTCTGTCGTCCGTGCTGCTCCGCCGCCTGCGTACCGTCTACGTCGACCAGGCCGGGCCACGGCCGGGAGACCCGGCGACGACCGAGGGTCTCGTCGCCCTGGAGGCGGAGCTGCTCGACCGGGGATTCGCCCCGGCCGCACCGCTGCGCGCCGCGCTCGCCTGGCTCGGCCCCGCCGGACTCGCGGACGCCGGCACCACCCTGATCCGGCAGATCGACGCGGAACTGGGCGCGGACCGCACCCATATGCCGCTGTTCCGCAGCTTCCCGGCGTCGGTGCCCGACGACACCTTCCGGCTCTACGTCGACCGTGTCTTCACCCTGCTGCTCCAGTGGCCCGCCCAGCCGTGCGTGCTGTGCGGCACGGTCGGCAGCGTGCATCCCGTGTCGCCCTGCGCCCACCTGGTGTGCCGCGTCTGCTGGGACGGCGGCGACTACGCCGGCTGCCCCCTGTGCCACCGCCGGATCGACGGCACGGACCCCTTCCTGAAGCCCGCCCCGCCGCGGCTTACCCGTGAACTGCCCATCGGGCCACTGAAGTTGCTGGCGCTCGGCACCGACCAGCGGGCGGACGCGACGAAGGCGCTGCTCCGGCTGCTGGCCCGGCGGACGCCCCTGCCACCGCAGGACCGGGACGACGTGAAGCTGCTCCTCGGACACGCGCCCACCGGTCTCGACTGGCTGCCCGCGGACATCCCCGTCCGCGAGACGAAGGCCCTGGTGCTCGGGAGCCTCCTGCTGGACCGGCGCACGCGTGCGGCCGTGCGCCCTCTGCTCGCCGCGCACCTCACCACGGCGACGGACGTGCTGCGGCTGCTGCAGGTCTGGTCGGGCGGCGAGGCCGATCTCGTCGAGCCGCGCCGCCTGCGTTCGCTGCCCCGCCCGCTGCGCCGCGAACTGCTCGCCGTGCTCGACGGGTTCGAGGCCGCGTCGCTCGTCGAGGACGTGCTGCGGCATCCGCTCGGCTGGAAGCGCGCCGCCGAGATCCTGCACCCGTACGAGCGGTACGAGCGGCATCCGAAGGCCGCCCTCGCCTTCGCCGTGCTGCGCGCCACCGACACCTCGGCCACACCCCTGGGCGAGGCCCTGCTGCGCACCGCGGCCGCGCACCCGGAGGCGGTGCGGATCGACGGCACGCGCATCCGGCCCGACTCCTGGGGCGCGCACACCGAACAGGCCCTGCGCGACAAGGACTTCCCCCGCGCGCTGGACCTGCTCGCCCGGCGGCCGGGCGAACTGCTGCGCAGGCTCGACCACCTGCTGCGCCTCAACGACCTGGAGGAGCTGCCCGAGGGGTTCGCCGACACGCTGCGGCGGGTGCTCCCGCAGGCCGGTCCCGGTCCGCTGCTCGCGGCGCTCGGCCGACTGCGGATCCGTCATCTCCCGGGCGAGCGGCGGGTGTTCTTCCCACGCGGCAGGGTCACCCACTCCTTCACCCTGGACGACACCCGGGCCCCGCTGGCCGAGGCGGTCACCGACGGCGTCCGCGCGCTCCTGGAGGCCGAGGCGGTGCGCCGGCCGGCCTCCGCCCCGCGCTTCGACCTCGCCGTCCTCGACGCGGACCTCGCGGGCCTGGCCGTCCCCTCCGTCGAGCGGGCGTCCGCGAAGGCTCTGGTCTCGGTGCCGCGCGGCAGCACCCAGCCGCTCCCCGAGGGTCAGGTCCTGCGCCTGTTCCTGCACTGGACGCAGCCCGCGAAGATCCGCGTGGACCTCGACCTGTCCGTCGCGCTGTACGACGAGGACTGGGCGTTCGTCGGCGTGTGCGACTACACCAACCTCGTCCACGGGGAGCGGGCGATCGTCCACTCCGGTGACCTGACCTCGGCTCCGGCGCCCGACGGCGCCACCGAGTACGTGGACCTGGACCTCGCGGCGCTCGCCGGGGGCCCGGTGCGCTTCGCGGTGCCCGTCGTGTTCAGCTACAACGACATCGCCTTCGAGCACCTCCTCGACGCCTTCGCCGGCTTCATGGCCCTGCCCTCGACCGACGGCCGGAACGCCTCGTACGACCCCCGCACGGTTCGTCAGCGCTACGACCTGGAGGGCGACTCGCGCATCCACGTCCCGCTGCTGGTCGACCTGGAGCGCCGCACGTTCCTGTGGACGGACCTGCATCTGCCGTCCTCCGACGGCTTCCACAGCGTGCACCGGCACGGCGCCGACCTCGGCCGCGTCGGCAGGGACCTGTTCCAGTACTTCACGACCGGCCGTACGACGCTGTGGGACCTGGCGGTGTGGCACGCGGCGGCCCGTACGGACGAGGTCGTGGTGGTCCGGCGGGCACGGTCGGGCGGGGAACTGTGGCACTACGCGCGCGGGAAGGACGAGAGCGCCCCGGCCTTCGCCGCCCGCGTGGGCACGCTGGCGCCTCCCGAGCGGCGGAGTCCGGCCGAGGACGTGGACGCGCTCGCCGCCGAGGCGGCCGCGAAGAGGCACCTCCTGCTCGCCCTGGTGCACGGCGGTGTCACCCCCGAGGGCGCGAGCGGATCGGTGTACCGGCTGCTGCCCGGCCCGGTCGACGGCTGCGGTCTCGCCCCCCTGACGGCGGGGGACCTGGTGGCGGCGCTGGGCTGAGCGCGTCAACACCGGGACCGGCGGACCCGGTTGCGGCGCCCGCGCGCGCGGGGCCCGGCGGCGGGCCGCCGGGGTGTCCGATCAGGAAGGCGGGGGCCGGTATGTCAGTCGGGGCCCGTATCCTCATTGACCATGCTCGAAGACCTCACGACCGCAGCGTCCCCTGCCTCCTGGCCGGCCGCGTATCCGCAGGGATACGCGGTCGTCGACGTGGAGACCACAGGACTGGCCCGCGACGACCGGATAATCTCCGCCGCCGTCTACCGGCTGGACGCGCGCGGCGAGGTCGAGGACCACTGGTACACGACGGTCAATCCGGAGCGGGACCCGGGCCCGGTGTGGATCCACGGCCTGACGAGCGAGATGCTCGAAGGGGCGCCGCTCTTCCAGGAGGTGGCCGAGGAGTTCGCCGCCCGGCTCGCGGGGCGGGTGCTGGTCGCGCACAACGCGGTCTTCGACTGGTCGATGATCGCGCGGGAGTACGCCCGCGCGGACCGTGAGGCGCCGGTGCGTCAGCGCCTGTGCACCATCGCCCTCTCCAAGGAGCTGGGCCTGCCGCTGCCCAACCACAAGCTGGAGTCGCTGGCCGCGCACTTCGGTGTCGTACAGCAGCGGGCGCACCACGCGCTGGACGACGCGCGCGTGCTGGCCGAGGCGTTCCGGCCGAGCCTGCGGGCCGCCGCGGAGGGCGGGGTGCGGCTGCCGCTCCTCGAATGCCTGCCGCTCAAGGAGTGGTCCGACAGCGCCGCGGCTCCGCGGATCGGACGGCAGTCCGGGGGGTACGCGTCCGGCGGCTACCCGTCGGGGAGTTGGCGTCCCTCCCGCAAGCGCCCCGCGTGTCCCCATCCGAACCCCGGGCGGTACACGGCGGACAAACCGCTCAAGCAGGGCATGCGGATCGCGTTCTCCGGGGACACGTCCGTCGACCGCGAGCTGCTGGAGGACCGCGCCGTCGAGGCCGGGCTGCATGTGGCGACGAGCCTGTCGCGGCTCACCAGTCTGCTGGTGAGCAACGACCCGGACTCCGGCACCTCGAAAGTGGTCAAAGCGCGTCAATTCGGAACACCCGTGGTCGACGAGGCAGCGTTCGGGCAGCTCCTGCGTGACGTCGAACCCGCGTCGGAAGAGTGACGGGCGTACGGGTGATTGACGGGCGACTCGCCCCGCGCCCGCTCGATCGCACCGCCCCGGCACCCCACCCTGTGGCGCATGGCGAGATGCGAAGTATGCGGCAATGACTACGGAATGACCTTCGAGGTGCACGCGCAGGGCGCCGTGCACGTCTTCGACTGCTTCTCCTGCGCGATCCACCGGATGGCCCCGATCTGCGAGCACTGTCGCGTCCAGGTCATCGGCCAGGGTGTCGAGGTCGAGGGCCACTGGTACTGCGGCGCGCACTGCGCCCGCGCGGAGGGGAAGGCGGGGATCGTCGACAAGGTCTGAGCCCCGGCCCGCCGCCCCGGACAGGGCATCGGGCGGCCCTCGGCGGGACCCTCCCGTCGGGGGCCGAATCATGCCGAGTACCGTCAATGGGGTGTACCGCTTCCTGTTGACCCGCCAGTGGGTGATCCTCACCCTCGTAGCCCTCGCGCTCATCCCGACGATGATCAAGCTGGGCTTCTGGCAGCTCCACCGGCACGAGCACAAGGTCGCGCTGAACACGGTGATCTCCGACTCGCTCGCCGCGAAGCCGGTGCCCGTGGAGACGGTCACCACGCCCGGCCGGCAGATCCGGGACGACGACCTGTACCGCCGGGTGACCGCGCAGGGCCGCTTCGACACCGCGCACGAAGAGGTCGTCCGCCGCCGCACCAACGCCGACGGCGAGGTCGGCTACCACGTCCTGACCCCGTTCGTCCTGACCGACGGCCGCGTCCTCATGGTCAACCGGGGCTGGGTACCGGCGGACGGCGCGCAGACCGCCTTCCCGAAGATCCCGGCCCCCGCCCCGGGCGAGATCACCGTCACCGGCCGGCTGATGGCCGACCAGACCACCGCCGAGAGCGGCATCAAGAACGTCCGGGGCCTGCCGGACCGCCAGGTCATGCTGATCAGCAGCGGGCAGGAGGCACAGCGGCTCGGCAAGGACGTCCTCGGCGGCTACGTCGAACAGACCGCGCCCGCGCCGAAGGACGGCTCCCCCGAGCTGATCCCGGACCCCGAGCACAGCGACATCGGTCCGCACATGGCGTACGCGATCCAGTGGTGGCTCTTCTCCGCGGGCGTCCCCTTCGGCTGGGTGGTCCTGGTCCGCCGCGAGCGCCGCGACCGGGCGGAGGCCGCCACCGCGCAGAGCGCTCCGGAGGCGGAACCCGCGGGCGTGTAGACCGGCAGGCGTACAGCACGACGGGTGCGCAGACCGGCACCGGGAGCCCCGCTGCCGCCCGCGGCACCGCGCCACGGGCGTGCACGCCACTCTGGCGGCCCGATTGACCGTCACCCGGGTCGGGAACCCGTCCACCGTGCACCGACGCATCGAGGACTACGCGCTCATCGGGGACGAGCAGACCGCCGCACTGGTGGGCCGCGACGGCTCCGTCGACTGGCTGTGCCTGCCCCGCTTCGACTCCGCGGCCTGCTTCGCGGCCCTGCTCGGCGACGAGGACAACGGTCACTGGCGGATCGCGCCCGAGGACGCCGGCGCGTGCACCCGGCGCGCCTACCGCCCGGACACCCTGGTGCTCGACACCGAGTGGGACACCGACGAGGGCTCGGTCCGGGTGACCGACCTGATGCCGCAGCGCGAGCACGCCCCCGACCTCGTCCGCGTCGTCGAAGGCCTCGCCGGCCGCGTCCGGATGCGCAGTCTGCTGCGGCTGCGGTTCGACTACGGCTCGGTCGTGCCGTGGATGCGCCGCTCGGACGGCCACCGGGTCGCGGTCGCGGGCCCGGACTCGGTGTGGCTGCGCAGCGAACCGCCCGTGCACACCTACGGCAAGGACTTCCGCACGCACTCGGAGTTCACCGTGGAAGCGGGCGACAAGGTGGCCTTCGTCCTGACCTGGCACCCCTCGCACCGGCCCCGGCCGCCCCTGTGCGATCCCTTCGAGGCCCTGGAGACCAGCGTCCAGGACTGGAGGGCGTGGGCGGCGCGCTGCCGCTACGACGGCCCGCACCGGGACGCCGTCGTCCGCTCCCTGATCACCCTCAAGGCCCTCACCTACGCGCCGACCGGCGGCATCGTGGCCGCCCCCACCACCTCGCTGCCGGAGGAACTCGGCGGCGTCCGCAACTGGGACTACCGCTACTGCTGGCTGCGGGACTCCACCCTCACCCTCGGCGCGCTCCTGTCGGCCGGCTACCACGAGGAGGCCGAGGCCTGGCGCGACTGGCTGCTGCGCGCGGTCGCCGGCGACCCGGCGGCCCTGCAGATCATGTACGGCCTCTCCGGCGAACGCCGGCTGTCGGAGTACGAGATCCCCTGGCTGTCCGGCTACGCGGGCTCCTCGCCGGTCCGCGTCGGCAACAGCGCGGTCGAACAACTGCAGCTCGACGTGTACGGCGAGGTCATCGACTCGCTGTCGCTCGCCCGGCGCTCGGGCCTGCCGTCCCGGCCCCACATGTGGCGGGTGGAGTGCGCCATGATGGAGTTCCTCCGCGAGGCGTGGCGGGAGCCCGACGAGGGGATCTGGGAGGTGCGCGGCCCGCGCCGGCACTTCGTGTACTCGAAGGTGATGGCCTGGGTGGCCGCCGACCGCGCCGTACGCACGCTGGAGGACGACCCGAGCCTCGACGGCGACATCGAGGGCTGGCGCGTGATGCGCGACGAGGTGCACCGGGAGGTGTGCGAGCGCGGTTTCGACCCCGTCAGGAACACCTTCACGCAGTCCTACGGCTCACCCGAACTGGACGCCTCCCTGCTGCTCATCCCGCGCGTGGGTTTCCTGCCGCCCGACGATCCGCGGGTGGTCGGGACCGTCGACGCGGTCCGCGCGGAACTCGCCCGCGACGGATTCCTGGTGCGCCGCTACAGCACCACGACGACGGCCGGCGTCGACGGGCTCCCGGGCGACGAGGGCACCTTCGTCGTCTGCTCGTTCTGGCTCGCGGACGCCCTGCATCTGACGGGCCGTACGCGGGAGGCGCGCGAGCTGTTCGGGCGGCTGGTCGGCCTCACCAACGACCTGGGGCTGCTGTCCGAGGAGTACGACCCGGTCGCGGGCCGTCAGCTCGGCAACTTCCCCCAGGCCTTCAGCCACATCGGCCTGGTGGTGTCCGCCCTCAGCCTGTTCGGCGTCGATGAGACGGCCGACGGAACAGCCGACGGGACGGCCGACGGGACGGGGGAGGCACCAGGGGCCGTATCACCGGGATAGGGGAGGATGGGGCCATGGATCTTGGACTGAAGGATCGGGTGTACGTCGTCACGGGAGCCACCCGGGGCCTGGGCAACGCCGCCGCGCGCGAACTCGTCGCCGACGGAGCCAGGGTGGTCGTCACCGGACGCGACGAGGAGAGCGCGGCCGGCGCCGCCGCCGCGCTCGGCCCGAACGCGGTGGGCGTCGCGGCCGACAACGGCGCGGCCGAGACCCCGGCCCGGTTGATCGCCGGCGCCCGTGAGCACTTCGGCGGCTTCGACGGCATCCTGATCAGCGTCGGCGGACCGCCGCCCGGGTTCGCCGCGGACAACACCGACGAACAGTGGACGGTGGCGTTCGAGTCGGTCTTCCTCGGTGCGGTACGGCTGGCCCGCGCGGCCGCCGAGGAGCTCGGCGAGGGCGGTGTCATCGGCTTCGTGCTCTCCGGCTCGGTGCACGAGCCCATCCCCGGGCTCACCATCTCCAACGGTCTGCGTCCGGGCCTCGCCGGGTTCGCCAAGTCCCTCGCGAACGAGCTGGGCCCGCGCGGCATCCGCGTCGTCGGGCTGCTGCCGTCCCGCATCGACACGGACCGCGTCCGCCAGCTCGACGGTCTGTCCGCCGACCCCGAGGCCACCCGCGCGGCCAACGAGTCCCGCATCCCGCTGCGCCGCTACGGCGCCCCGGAGGAGTTCGGCCGCGCGGCCGCGTTCCTGCTCTCCCCCGCCGCGTCCTACCTGACGGGCATCATGCTCCCGGTGGACGGCGGGATGCGGGGCGGGTTCTAGAACCTTCCGCGGGGCCGGCTCGACGCGGGGCCGGGTTCCGGAGTCCCCGGCAGGCGCGGCGGGCGCGGCGGGGCGCGTTCCGGGCATCCCCTACGGGCCCGGCGCGATGCCGGGCAGATTCCAGACCCTCCGCCGGGGGCAGCCGGGTCAGGTCACGCGCTCGGCACGGTGCTTGACGCCGCGCAGCCGCACCTCCGCCGGGAGCGCGGCGAGGCCGGCCGAGTCCCGCGCGTGCGTGAGCGCCTCCACGGTCAGCAGCCGCAGCGCCTGCCCGGGGTCCACATGCGGTTCCAGCAGGAGCCGCACCCGCGCCTCGGGCAGAGTGCGCCGCCCGGTCAGGTGGACGTCGGCGCGGTCGACACCGCCCAGCCGGGCCGATTCGGCGGCCAGCACGCTCTCCAGGGCCCGTCCGCGCAACAGCGCACCCGCCCCGTCACCGGTGTCGACGAGCACGTCGGCGAGCCGTCGGCGCCGTACGACGGCGACCAGCCACCACAGGGCGAGCAGCAGGAGCACCGCGAGCGCGGCGATGACGACGGGCCACCACCAGCCCTGGTCACGCCACTTGGTCCGTTCGGCGGTACTGAGCAGCACGTCGTGCCGCCCGTCGTGGATCCACCACGAGGGGGGCCGTACGCCGAGTCCCACGGCGAGCACGGAGCCACCGAGGACGAGCAGCACGAGCCCGATGAAACCGATCAGTACGCGGTTGACGATCCGCAGCACGGACCTCACCCCTTCCGTCCGGGGCGCGCGACATGCACCGCCAGGGCGGGCGAACGGGACAGCCCCAGACCCTTGATGCCGTCGGCGAGGGTGGTGTCGAGGTCGGCGCGCACGTCGTCGAGCTCCCGGAAGTGCGACAGCGCGCGGACGTCGACCTTCCGGCGCTTCACGCGCACGCGGACCGACTGCACACCGGCGACCTCCATGGCCCGGTCGCGGAGCGCCATCGCGGCGGCGCCCCGGTGCAGTCCGGCGCGGACGTCGGCGTGGGTGCGCCGCATCGGCAGCACGTCCCGCAGTCCCGGCGTGGCCGCGAGGACGATCAGCCAGAGTCCCACCGCTGCGGCGACTCCCGCGCCGACGAGGACCGCGGCGTCGTCGAGCGGCCGTTCGGCGAGCTGTTCGGCCAGCCAGGTCCGCCAGCGCAGCGCGGACCGTCCGGCGCGCACGGCCGCGACGTCGTACAGGAAGGCGCCCGCGGCGACGAGGAGCAGGAGCGCGAGGATGCCGGCCGGGACGCGGCGCGCGGACCAGAACCGGCCCTGCCGGCCGTCCTCGTCGTCGGCGGTCCCCAGCGGTTCGTAGGCGGCGGAGGAGGCGGACTGCCCGAGGGCCCCCGCGCCGTCCCCCGTATCCGTCTTCTCCAGTACGGGCATGCCGCGAGTGTCCTCGGAGCCCTGGGGCTCGCTCATTGCGTCCTCCCCTGTGCCGCGCCGGGCCCGGGTGTCAGATGCAACCGCTCCACCTGGACGGCCACCTCGGGCACTTCCATCCCCGCCAACGCCTCTACCCGCTCGGCGACATGACGACGCACCTCGCCGCACTGGGCCCCGATGTCGGCGGGGTAGCCGAGTTCGAGGCTCACCCGGACCCGGGCGCTGTGCGTCGGGGTGCCGTCCGTGCCGCCGGAGCCCGACGCCTGGCGCCGTACGACGACCGACGCGTGCGGGGGGACGGCGTCGGCGGGCAGTGGAGGCAGTGCCTCCCGTGCGGCCCGTGACGCGATCTTCGCGACGACACGGTCGGCGATCCGGGTGGCGCCCCGCTCGGGCGGCGGGACCCTCGCGAGACCCGGCCCGGTCTCACCGAGCCGGTCGACATGACCTGGCACGCGTCACCGCCGCCGGTCGTCACGGGCGCGGAAGAAGGCGCCGATGTCCAGGTCCCCCTCCAGGAGCCGTCCGACGACGAACCCGACGGCCCCCAGGGCGGCCACCAGGAGGAAGGCGCCGAAGCCGCCGAAGTACCCGGCGAAGCCCAGCGCCATTCCGGCGATCATGCCGATCACGGCCAAGCTCATGGTGCGCTCCTCAGCAGTCGGTGGCCGCGCGATCACTCAGGGTGCGGTGGCCGGTTGTCCGGAGGGTTCCGGGCGGCCCGGAGGTCACTGGAGCCGTGACTCCGGCTCCTCATCCTCTTCCTCCGGAAGCTTCACGTCACTCACCGCGATGTTGACTTCCACCACTTCGAGCCCGGTCATGCGCTCGACGGCGGCGATGACGTTCTCGCGCACGGCATGCGCCACGTCGGAGATCGACACGCCGTAGTCGACGACGATCTCCAGGTCGAGCGCCGTCTGCAGCTCTCCGACCTCGGCCTTCACACCCCGCGTCACGGATTTGGTGGAACCGCCCGGCACCCGGTCCCGTACCGCTCCGAAGGTACGGCTCAACCCGCTGCCCATCGTGTGGACACCGACCACGTCCCGGGCGGCGAGCCCGGCGATCTTCTCCACGACACCGTCGGCGATCGTGGTCCGTCCCCGCGTGGCGGGATCTCCGCCGCCTCGCCGGGTGGGCTTGCGGGTCTGCTGGGACTCCTTCTCCGTGTCGGGGCTGTCCGTCCGGTTCCGCTCGCTCATGTCGGTCATCGCCGTACGTCCCTTTCGGTCGTCCTCCTCTGCTCACAGTAGGTCGAGTCGCGCGGTCGCGCGCCGTGGATGGGGCACGCTGGAGCGATGACGGCGGACCGGTGGACGCAGGCGGTACGGCAGCAGCTCGGGCTCGGCAGACTGCTGCCGCTGGGTCTCGCGCTCGACGGCGCGTGGATCACGGAGGAGGCGGCCGGGTCGGTGCTGCGGCGCGAGACGGCGGCCGTCGAGGGGGTACGGCTCGGAGCGCTGCGGATCGCGCTCGCCGACCCGGACCTGGCCGGCACACCGGCCGTGCCGCCCCCGCCCAGCGCGCTGCCGCCGGGTCCGCTGCGCGTCACCGCGGAGTTCCGGGCCTCGGTGGATCCCACGGCTCCGGGCGTCGAGCCCCTTCCGGCCGTCGCGGCCCGGCTGCGCCTGGCCGTCGTGTCCGCCGCGACACGGCTCCTCGGCCTCGACGTCACGGAGGTCGACCTGCGGGTGACGGACCTGCTGGAGGACGAGGACGAGGCGCCCGCGGCCCACCCGGCCGGCGACGTGAGGACGGCGCCCGTGCCGAAGGACCCCGAGGAGGCCCGGATCGCGGCGGCGGTTCTGGCCGTCCCGGGGGTCACCCGTCTGACGGACTCCCTGGGCCGGCCGGTCCACGTCGAGAGCGCGCCGGCCGCCACGGAACCGGCCCTGCCGCGCCGCCACCTCCGCGTCGAGTTGGAGGTCTCCGGGGACGAGCGCGCGGTGGACGTGGCACGGGCGGTCAGGGCCGCGGTCACCGAGGCCGCGCAGAACACCCCGTCCGTGGCGGTACTGGTGACCGCCGTGGGCGAGGCCACCCGTCATCGATGACCGTCGCGAGGGAGGGCGCCCGTCCTCGGGAGTCGTGACCCCGCGAGGCGGGCCGCATCACCTCCGTACGGGCAGGCGTGACCCTCGTACGGTGTAGAACCCGGCCCGCGCGGCGGGGTGTCCTGCCGCACAGGGCGCCCTCGGGCCGGGGAGGCTAGTCGCCCACGCCCGCGAGGTCGCGGAGCCTGCGTGCCTGGGAGGCGCGTTCGGCGGTGCGCTGCTCCTCGTACGACCGCTCCTGGGCCCCGCGCAGCAGCGCCTTCGTCTCGATCACGGCGTCCCGGGGCGCGGCCAGCAGCGCCGAGGCGAGGTCACCGACCGCGGCGTCGAGCTGCTCGCCGGGCACGGCGAGGTTGGCGAGCCCGGTGCGCTCGGCCTCCTCGGCCAGGACGAAGCGGCCCGTGGCGCAGATCTCGAGCGCACGGGCGTACCCGACGAGGCCGACCAGCGGGTGCGTCCCCGTGAGGTCGGGCACCAGGCCGAGGCTGGTCTCGCGCATGGCGAACCGCACGTCGTCGGCGACGACGCGCAGGTCACAGGCGAGGGCGAGCTGGAACCCCGCACCGATGGCATGTCCCTGGACGGCGGCGATGGACACGAGGTCACTGCGCCGCCACCAGGTGAACGCCTCCTGGTACTCGGCGATGGTCGCGTCGAGCTCGGCGTCGGAGCCGCGCGCGAGGTCGATGAACGACGGTTCCCCGTCGAACCCCTCGGGCGTGAACGCCTGCCGGTCGAGCCCCGCGGAGAAGGACTGGCCCTCGGCGCGCAGGAGGACCACCCGGACGGAGCCCGGCAGTGACCGGCCGGCCTGCGTCAAGGCCCGCCAGAGAGCAGGACTCTGGGCATTGCGCTTGGCCGGATTGGTCAGCGTCACCGTGGCGATCGCGTCGTCGACGGTGAGCCGTACGCCGTCCTTGTCGAGTACCGGGTCGAGGTCCTTGTCGAGCGAAGCCATGGGCTGCCTCCGATGGGTGCGGTCGGATCAGACGCGTACCTCGCGAAGACACGAGGAACGCACCTAAGTGACTGCACAGTAACCACCCGGTCGGTCACCCGACCGACCGGGTGGTCACCACCGAAGCCGATGGGGACGCCCGGCCTCAGGCCGAGGCGGCCTTCTTGCCCCGCGTCGCGCCGCCACGCCCTCGGAGCGTGACACCCGACTCGCTGAGCATCCGGTGGACGAAGCCATACGAGCGGCCGGTCTCTTCGGCCAGCGCTCGGATGCTCGCACCGGAGTCGTACTTCTTCTTCAGGTCTGCCGCGAGCTTGTCGCGCGCGGCGCCGGTAACCCGGCTGCCCTTCTTCAGAGTCTCGGCCACCCGGTCCTCCTCATGGGAAGTGCGCTCTGGACTCTCATGATCACCCCTTTCGGGCGTCATGGCCACCCATTCGGCAAGGTCCGTAAGACAAGGTTTTGACGACAGGAGCCCGTCCCCACGAACGGAATCAGGGATTCCGTCCGATGTCGCCGGTGCCGCCGAACGGGTTCCTCCGCGAAGTACCTGGTCAGCGACGCAAGACGGCCGAGCCCTTGGGAACAAAGGACTCGGCCGTGAAATCGATGTACGACACACCTCGGTACGAGGAGATCTCACACAGATGATGGATCACGGATCGGCCGAATGATCCATACGCAGTGGATCATTCCATCGATCAAGCGGCGTGGACCCCCCGCGGGAGGCCGCGCGGGCTCAGGCGAGGGCCACCAGGTC
Source organism: Streptomyces sp. NPDC005070 (assembly GCF_053600395.1). Lineage (NCBI taxonomy): Bacteria > Bacillati > Actinomycetota > Actinomycetes > Kitasatosporales > Streptomycetaceae > Streptomyces > Streptomyces sp. NPDC005070. The sequence continues at coordinate 21,409 of NZ_JBSFZS010000118.1, forward strand.
GGCGTAGCCGGCGCCCCAGAGGTCCTCGACGCCGTCGGGCAGCAGGATGATCCGTTCCGGCTGGAGCGCGTGTACGGCGCCCTCGTCGTGGGTGACGAGGACGACGGCGCCCTTGTAGGTGCGCAGCGCGCCGAGGATCTCCTCGCGGCTGGCCGGGTCGAGGTTGTTCGTCGGCTCGTCGAGCAGAAGGACGTTCGCGGACGAGACGACGAGAGTCGCGAGCGCGAGACGGGTCTTCTCGCCGCCGGACAGCACGCCGGCCGGCTTGTCGACGTCGTCGCCGGAGAACAGGAACGAGCCGAGCGTCTTGCGGACCTCGACCAGGTCCAGGTCGGGGGCGGCGGAACGCATGTTCTCCAGGACCGTGCGCTCGGGGTCGAGGGTCTCGTGCTCCTGCGCGTAGTAGCCGAGCTTGAGGCCGTGGCCCTCGACGACCTCTCCGGTGTCGGGCTTCTCGGCGCCGCCGAGGAGCCGCAGGAGGGTCGTCTTGCCGGCGCCGTTCAGGCCGAGGATGACGACGCGGGAGCCCTTGTCGATGGCCAGGTCGACGTCGGTGAAGATCTCCAGGGAGCCGTACGACTTCGACAGGCCCTCGGCCATGAGCGGCGTCTTGCCGCAGGGCGCGGGCTCCGGGAAGCGCAGCTTGGCGACCTTGTCGGAGACCCGGACGGACTCCAGGCCGGCGAGCAGCCGGTCGGCGCGCTTGGCCATGTTCTGCGCGGCGACCGTCTTGGTGGCCTTGGCCCGCATCTTGTCGGCCTGGGCGTTGAGTGTCGCGGCCTTCTTCTCGGCGTTCTGCCGCTCGCGCTTGCGGCGCTTCTCGTCGGCCTCGCGCTGCTGCTGGTACAGCTTCCAGCCCATGTTGTAGACGTCGATCTGGGCACGGTTGGCGTCCAGATAGAAGACCTTGTTGACGACCGTCTCGACGAGGTCGACGTCGTGGGAGATCACGATGAAGCCGCCGCGGTAGGTCTTCAGGTAGTCGCGCAGCCAGACGATGGAGTCGGCGTCGAGGTGGTTCGTCGGCTCGTCGAGCAGCAGGGTGTCTGCGTCCGAGAAGAGGATGCGGGCCAGCTCGATACGGCGGCGCTGACCGCCGGAGAGCGTGTGCAGGGGCTGGCCGAGCACGCGGTCGGGCAGGTTGAGCGCGGCGGCGATGGTGGCGGCCTCGGCCTCGGCGGAGTACCCGCCCTTGGTGAGGAACTCCGTCTCCTGGCGCTCGTACTGCCGCATGGCCTTGTCGCGGGTGGCGCCCGAGCCGTTGGCGATGCGCTGTTCGTTCTCGCGCATCTTGCGGATCAGGACGTCCAGGCCGCGGGCCGACAGGACGCGGTCGCGGGCGAGGACGTCGAGGTCACCGGTACGCGGGTCCTGCGGCAGGTAGCCGACCTCGCCGGAGCGGGCGATGGTGCCCGCGGCGGGCTGGCCCTCGCCCGCGAGGACCTTGGTGAGGGTCGTCTTGCCCGCGCCGTTGCGGCCGACCAGACCGATGCGGTCGCCCTTCATGATGCGGAAGGTGGCGGACTCGATGAGCATGCGGGCGCCGGCACGCAACTCGATACCGGAGGCGGAGATCACGGACAGGCTCCAGAGCGGGATAGATGGCGGGGTGGACGGCCGAGGACGTTCACGCCGTCTAATGCGCGAGGAGAGTGGCCATGGGCCAAGTCTAACGGGGCGGTGCAACCACTTTTCCGGTGCGCACTGTGACGCTCGCCCCCTTCCGGGACGCTCCGGCCGCCCGGACCGGTCCGGTCCGGG
>NZ_JBSFZS010000119.1:0-22971 GCF_053600395.1 Streptomyces sp. NPDC005070
GCGGCGCTGCTGCGCAGGCTGCGCGAGGACGAGGAGGAGCTCGTCTACGCGCCCGGATTCGAGCGGGTCCTCGAACAGCCCCTGGCGGGAGCCCTCGCGGTTCCCCGGGCGGCCCGTCTGATCGTCACCGAGGGGAACTACCTGCTGCTGTGCGAGGACGGCTGGGCGCGGGCCCGTGCGCAGCTCGACGAGGTGTGGTTCTGCGAGCCCGACGAGGCGGACCGTGTCCGACGGCTGGTCGCGCGCCACGAGGAGTTCGGGAAGGACCACGACACGGCGGTGGCCTGGGTGCTGGGGACGGATCAGCGCAACGCCGAGCTGGTCGCCGAGACCCGGGACCGCGCCGACCTCGTCGTCGGACCGGCGGTCGTCGGAACGGGGGCGGGCGGACCGGCCGGTCAGTGAGGGCGGATCCCTGCTTCGGGCTCCCCGTGCGCGTCGCCCCGCGGATCGCCGATCCAGGCGGTGAACTCCTCGGTGCGGAAGGCCGGCCGGGCCGACGAGCCGGCGAACGTGGGGGCGTAGGGGCCGCCGGGTCCGTAGCGGACGGCGAAGACGTGCAGGCCGTCCGGGCCGTCAGGGGCGGGGTCCGCTTCGAGGGCCGTGGAGGAGACGAGATGGCGCCAGCCCTCGTCCGGGTTGCCGTGGACGCGGGGGTCGGCGGCGAGCGCGAAGGCCGCCTGCTCCTGGGTGGAGTCCGACCGTGCGTCGAAGTGGTCCGCGCCCGTCGAGCGCGGGTGCGTCAGCCGCAGGCCGCCGGCGGACATCACGCGTGCCTCGGCGGTCCGGCGCACCCGCTCCCCGTCGTCCGCGGCGTACGGCAGCCCGGCGAGCAGATACGGGCTGCCCGGCAGGCGTTCCACGGCGACCGTCGTCCACAGCCGGGTGCCGTCGGTGACGTACAGGGACCGGACGTGGCGCAGAACGCGGTCGGGGCCGACGACGGGCTTGGTGACGAGTTTGGCGGTCAGCGGACCGGCGCGCAGATCACGGACGCGGACCTCGCCCACGGGACGGCAGTACAGAAAGCCCTCGGCGACCGGGCCGAAGCCGTGCTGCCGGTTCACCGCGGCGGGCAGGCAGTACGTGCCGGCGGCCTCCACCAGAGCGGGCGTCATCCGGTCGTCGAAGGCCACCGAGACGGTGCCCGAACGGAGTTGGTGCCGTAGCGGGCCCTTCGAGGGGAGGCGGTGCCAGGGTGAGCGGTCCTGGATCTGCCAGACCAGCATGAACGCGAAGTGGCCGTCGACGCCGCCGTCGCGGTGGGCCGCGTGCCGGCCCCAGCGGGTGTCGCCACGATAGCGGCCGAGGTCGGCGCCGACGCGACGGCCGAAGTAGCGCAGCCCGAGGACGGCCTCGAAACCGCAGTGCTGTTCGCTGTACCGGGGGCCTCCCACGTCGAACCCGCCGACCGTCAGCCGTGCGTCGATGTACCGGGCGAGCGTCTCGCCGTCCTCGGCGAACACGTCCTCGCCGCTGACGCGGTGGGCCTGCGCGAGGAAGGACAGGGAGATGGGCCCGTAGTTGTTGTCGTACGCGCCGCGGTGCTCGGGCGGCAGCAGAGCGCCCCGGTCCCGTACGCGGTGGGCGCGGATCTCCTCCTCGTACAGCCGCATGGCCCGTGCGCGCACGGATTCGGCCTGCCCTGCGGGGAGTTGCCCGGCGAGCATCAGACCGCCGACGACACAGGCGATCGCCTGGTTGGCTGCCTCCTGCGGGTTGAAGAAGGTCACCTCGGTCAGCCGGCGCCAGTAGCCGTGGGCCAACTCGACCAGCTCACCGCGCTGTTCGGCGTCGAGGATGCCGTCCCCGGCGTCCAGGAGGTTCAGTGCCTGGAGCAGCGCCCACACCGTACTGGGCCAGTCCCCCAGCGGGTGCGCGCCCGCCTCCGGTACGTAACGGGCGTACGGCTCGCCCGAGTCACGGCGGCGCAGGTTCGGATATCCGGGGTTGTCCTCGGTGGGCACGCGTTCGCGCAGGTGGAAGGCGAGGCTGCGGCGGACGGCCTCGGGCAGGCGGGCGTCCCCGGAGCGCTGCCAGGCGAGGGCCAGCAGGGAGGTGATCCCCAGCGAGGTGTCCCCGACGTCCTCGCGGGCGGCGGGGTGTTCGAGGTTCCCCTCGGGCGTGATCCGGGCGAGCGCCTGTTCGGCGACGGCGGCGAGGACGGCGTCGTAGGCGGCCGGATCGTCGGGGAGGTCGTGCAACGCGCCCCGCTGGTAGGGAAGATGCACGGCAGATCAGTCCCTCGCGCCGGAGGTCGCCCCGTCGCGGCCAGGATCGCGCGGGCGCCGGGTGGGCGGGTGAGCGCGACCGGGAGCGGAGGTGTCGGCCTCACGAACAACGCGGTCTCCGGGAGCGGGCGTCCGCCTTACGGGCGTCGCGGTGTCCGGCAGGACGGGGAGGGGGTGGCCGGGGCGGAGGGAGCGACCGTCACCGCGCCGGCCGCCCCGGCCGTCTCAGCGGGCCGCGGTCCTGGATTCCAGGCCGGCCCGGGTGTCGTTGCCGTAGACACCGGACTCGTCGCCCCGGATGCCGTACCAGAGCTGGAAGCGGGCCACGGCCGCCGTGAGCGCGGCGTCGTAGGTGCCGCTGGTGCTGCCGTGGTCGTACACGTCCGGGATGCGGAGCAGGCGCTGCTGAAGGTCGGTCACCTCGGGTCCGCTGTCCCCCTGCCGGAGCGTGCCGGCGCCGTCCGGGTCGGAAGCACGGTCGGCCGGTGCCGTCGGGGAATGCTCCCCGGCCGCCCCGGACGCGTCACCCTGAGCCGCGCCCGGCACCAGGAGGGCGAGGGCGAAGCCGGTGAGACCCGCCGCCGCGACGGCGAGCGCGATCGCGGCACGGCGCAGCCCCGGACCGCGCGCCGGTCCGTGAGCGCCTCCGGGTCTCTTCTCCTGAGGGCGTACGTCACCGGCGGGTGTTCCCTCGGCCGCCTGGGCCCCGTACGCCGGCGGAGTGTCGGCGGTGTAGTCCTCGCCTCCCGGGACCGGGGGCAGTTCCTCGGTCTCGTCCTCCTCCATGACGGGCAGGAGCCGTACGAGGGGCGTCGGCGCGGAGACCGGTGCGAAGCCGTCGTCCGCGTCGTCGGTCATCCCCTCCTTCTCACGCACCTGCCGGAGCAGCTCCGCCAGGGACTCGGAGCGGCGGCGGCGCTCGATGTGCGTGGGTTCGATCACGGAGCGCCCGGTGGACCCCCCGCGTTCGGGCCGTGTCGACACACTGCTCTCCTTCCGTGCACGCGGTCTCCCGCCGTCCCTGTGCAGTGATACGCGGGCGCGGGCCGGGACGTTCACCGCGCGCCGGACCTCGGTGACCGCCTCCGGCCCCGTCTCTTGGCCGATTCATGAACCGAATTGGCCGATCCATGGACCGAGTTGGCGGAAGGTTGACCCGTTCCCTGGAGATCGCTGACGGAGGCGTCAATATCGTCGGCCGCATGCCCCCACAACCTCCGAGATCACCGGCGTTGCCGGTCCTCCCCTATCGCAAACCCACACGCGACCGGGACTACTGGGTCTTCGACGACGTGCTGCCCGACCCCGACGCCGTACGGGCCCGGTGCGTCGGCCGGGACGACTGGGCCAAGGGCCACCCGTACACCTCGGAGAGCTGGCCGGGCCTGCGGACGATGCCGGGTCTGGAGCCCGGCGAACTGGCCCGCGTGGAAAGGCTGGTGAGGAAGGCCACCGGCGCCCCGAAGCTGTGGCAGCAGTCGACCCCGTCGGGCGCCACGCTCAACCACAACTGCGTCCAGGTCGTCGGCAAGGACGAGGGCGAGCCCCGCCCCCACACGGATTCCCGCGCCCTGTGCCGATACGCGGCGGTGCTCTATCTGAACCCGGACGTCCCCAAGGACTGCGGAACGGCCTTCTTCCGGCAGGCTCTGCCCGGCGGCCGGCTGGGCGGCAATGTCGTCGTCGCACCGCACAACAATCTGGTCGAGGCCCTCGGTACACGTTTCGTCCCGCCGGACTCCTTCGTCGAGGACATCCGCGTCCCGCACCGCTACAACCGGCTGCTCCTCTACAACGCCAACCTGATGCACAGCGCCACCGGCTACTGCGGGACCACCATGGAGGACAAACGGATGACCGCCGTCTTCTTCTGGATGGCCTGAGCCGGACCGGCTCCGGCCGGATCCCGGGATGGATGGTTGAAGCGTCTTCAATTACCAGGCGAAAACCGGACATTCTCAGGCGGTGGAGGGATGACATCCGCGCCAAGTTCTGGTGGCCGGGAGGTGTGCTCGTCATGATGGGCGCATGACCTTGGCCTCCAGAGCCATGACGCGACTGGCGAGCTGGCCGGACCTCGCGGAGTCCCTGCCGAGTTGCGGCACGGGGCGCGCGCTGTGCGCGGCACAGTGCGAGATCGTCCATTTCCATTCCGAACACGATGTCGACCTGCACCTCACCGACCGGGCCATCCGGCGCTTCGAGGACCACCTCAGGACCTCGACGGCCATTCGCGTGGTGCCCGGCTCCCGCTGGGTGACCATCCATCTCGAGGTCGACTCGGACATCGACCTCCTGCTGACCCTGGTGAGCGTCGCCCTTCAGGCCCACCACAACGGACACCTGGCGGGCGACGACATATTCTCGGCGACCTGCAACGACCGCTGACCGGTACACCGACAGGCCTGGACCTACATGCCCGGGCCTACACGCCTGGACCCACACACCTGGACCGGCAGGAACGCATCGAGCCCCGGCACTCGTGCGGGAACGAGTGCCGAGGCTCTCCGCACCGCGTCATCCGGGGGCGATGACGCGGCGGGCCATGGCTCGACCTCATAGTCGATCACTGCTTTTGGACTGTCAACTTCGGTGCCCGCAAGCGGAGTTCACCAGCGATCACATATCAGCCACATGGGGAACGCCATACTCCGAGGGGCGGCCCGGGCCACCCCGGGGCCGACCGGGTCGCGCGCCGGGCGAGAACAGCCAGGGAACTCAGTCCCCCCTGAGAGTGCACCGAGTGCCACCACCTCGGCTTCGATGCTAGTTTCCGACCATGAACGAGGCACCGGAGCGCCGGGAACCCGCCGACGCGACCACCGTCAAACCGCCGATGCGGGACGCCCTGGTGGGAGCCGCTTTCCAGCTCTTTCTGGAACGCGGCTACGAGGAGACCACCATCGACGACATCGTGGCCCTCGCCGGAGTCGGACGGCGTTCGTTCTTCCGCTATTTCCCGTCCAAGGAGGACGTGGTCTTCCCCGACCACGAGCGCTGTCTGGCCGACATGACGGCGTTCCTCGGCGAGGACGCCGGCACCCAGGACCCGGTGCAGCGCGTCTGCGACGCCGCCCGGCTGGTGCTGCGCATGTACGCGGAGAACCCGACGTTCTCCGTCCAGCGCTACCGCCTCACCAAGAAGGTGCCCGGACTGCGCGCGTACGAACTGTCGGTCGTCTGGCGTTACGAGCGCGCCCTCGCGGAGTATCTGCGCGGGCTGTCCGCCGGGGCCCGCGCGGACACGCTGCGCGCCGACGTCGTCGCCGCCGCCGTGGTCGCCGCACACAACAACGCCCTGCGCTCCTGGCTGCGTTCGGACGGGACCGGGGACGCCGAGGTGGCGGTCGACAAGGCTCTCGGCTACGTGCAGCGGACGTTCGGAGCCACGCCCGCCGAGCCGGCACACGAGGAAGCGGAGGGCGCGGTGGAAGCGGAGGACGTGGTGGTCGTCGTCTCGCGTCGCGGGGCGCCCATGTGGCGCGTGGTGCAGGAGATCGAATCGGCCTTCGCCCGGGACTGAGCGCGGGCCGCCTCCGGCAACTTTCTTTCATTTGAGGGTACGGAGTGCCTTTACTGGTGGCACTCAGTGCCATAACCTGTGGTCGTGCACGGCGTTCCGCGCACATCAGATTCCGGCCGAGCGCAGGGAGATGACATCGTGTACCACCCAGGAATCGCCCTTCACCCGGGCCTCAACGCGTCGACGGACGTGCTCGACGCGGGTTCCGTGGAGCGCCTCGACACCGCTGCGGCGGAACGCGCCGGGGACGTACTGCTCTTCCAGCGGTGCCACTGGTGCGCCACCGCCATGTACAACCGCCTGCTGTGTCCCGTGTGCGCGGGCAGCGACCTGCGTACGGAGGCGAGCGCGGGCACGGGCGTCGTGCGCCACTCCACGGTGATCCACCGCAACACCCCGGCCGCCCGCAACGTCTCCCTCATCGAGATGACGGAGGGCTTCACGGTCAGGGGCCGGGTCATGGGTTCGCCTGCCGCCGTCCACAGCGGCGACCGGGTCCAGCTCTCGACCGCCCAGGACCCGGTGCGCCGGCAGCCGGTGTTCCAGCTCGTCGACGGCCCGTACGGCGCCTGGAGTTGAGAACGGCGGACGGCGCTCGGCGGACGAACCGCGCCGCGAGCCTCCGCCCGCGCAGACCCGACCCCCGCCGCCGCATCCCGAGCCGCCTCGCGACGGCAGGACCCGCAGCCCGTCCGCGGCGGTGATCTTCTTTGTCGCCGGAACCTGGCATTCAGGTGATTTCGGTACGACCGAAGATTTAGTGCTCCTTAGTATCTTGTTCCGTGACAGACGGGAACAGTCAGCGGCGACCGGGCGATCGTACGACCGGTGTGGTGGTCCTCGGGGCCGGGCCGGCCGGGCTCGTGCTCGGCAACATCCTCGTGGACCACGGGATCGACTGCGTCATCCTGGAGCGGGCCGAACGCACCCACGTACAGACACGGGCACGTGCGGGGTTCCTGGCCGCCAACACCGTACGGATCCTGGACCGGCACGGTCTCGCCGAGGGGCTGCACCGGCGCGGGCGGCTCCACAGCACCTGCGAGTTCCGTACCGCGGACGGCCGGTTCCGTCTTGACTACAGCGGTCTCGGGCAGCGGGAACGGCACACCGTGTACCCCCAGCAGGAGCTGGTGACAGACCTGTTGACGCGGTTCCTGCGACGCGGCGGACACATCCGGTTCGGCACCGAGGCCGAGGCCGTGCGCGGGGCCGGCGGAGAGCGGCCCGAGGTGACCGTGCGCGAGGCCGACGGGCGGCCCGGACTGTGGCGGTCGCGGTACGTGGCCGGCTGCGACGGGCGGCACGGCGCGGCCCGGCGTTCCCTGCCGGCGGCCACGATCCGCCACCACCGCGATCACGGCGTGACGTGGCTCGGCCTGCTCGCCGAGGCACCGCCCAGTCTGGACGCCGTCGGATACGCGGTGCACGAGCGCGGGTTCGCCGGGCACATGGCCCGCACCAGCGAGGTCACCCGCTACTACCTGCAGTGCGAACGCGGCACCCGGGCCGACGCCTGGTCCGAGGAGCGGATCTGGGACGAGCTGGCGCTGCGCATGCGGGCGCGGGACTACGGCCCGCTGCGCCGCGGGCGCGTCGTACAGCGTTCCGTCGTCGGCCTGGAGTCGGACGTGCTCGAACCGCTGCGCCACGGCGCGCTGTTCCTCGTGGGCGACGCCGCCGCCCTGATCAGCCCGTCCGCCGCGAAGGGCGCCAATCTCGCGGTCCTCGGAGCGTCGGTCCTGGCCCACGCCCTGATCGACGACCTCACCACCGGTGACTCCGAGGGCCTCGACTCCTACTCGGCACGGTGTCTGACGCACATCTGGCGTGCGCAGGAGTTCTCGCACTGGATGATCGGGCTGCTGCACGGCCCGTCCGGCGCGGACGGCGAGTCGCTGTTCCACAACTCCCTGCGCCGCTCCCGCCTCACCTCGCTGCGCACCTCACGCAGCCACCAGGACTGGTTCGCCGAGCACTACGTCGGCGTCTAGCCGTCAAGCCCCCGCTCCCCCTCGTACATCCGTACGCGTACGTCCGAACCCCGGAATGAGGATCCCTCCCCAGTGATCACGGCATTGTCGGGCGAAACGTCCCGCCTGCGCGCGACGGTCGACTTCGTCAAGCAACAGGACACCGCCACACTGCTCCCGCTCCTGCTTCCCGGGCTCGACGGCCCGGAGCTGCGGAGCATGGTGGAGCGCTGCGCCTTCTCGCATGCGGCACTGCTCGTCCTCCCGCCCGACGAGGCGGCGCTGAGAGCCACGCTCGCCGACTGCGGGCTCGTCACGGACGCGCCGCCGCGGCCCAGCGTCGTCGTGCGCGAGCGTCTCGCCGTACGGCACAAGCGGTCCGCGGCGCAGCTCGACGTCGGTGTCCTGCGCCCCGCGGTGGAGTGCCTGGACGGGGTCCGGCGTGTGGTCGAGGTGTTCACCCTGACCGTGCCACCGGGGTCGGACCTCGAAGCGGTCGCCGCGCACGAGCGGGAGCGGCAGCACGAGGCCCATGTCGCCTTCGAGGTCGCGGAACCGGACCCGTTGGTGCTGCGCGGCCTGTGCGCGGCCTTCGGGCGGTACGGCGCCACCCCCGACGGCGGCGGCTACAACCCGCACGAGAACGGCACGGTCTTCTACTTCGGCGCGCCCGCCGAGGCCAAGGCCGGTTACCGGCGCGTGGAGTTGTACGTCCCGGGCGACCACCGCGACGTCCTCGCCGCCCACCTCGACACATGCCGTGAGCGGCAGCCCGCCGAAACCCTGCTGCGCCTGCTGACCGGGGCATGGACGACACAGGCCCTGGCCGCCTTCGCGCGGCTGGAGGTGGCCGACGCGATGGACGAGGAGCGGGGCATCGGCCTGACGGAACTGGCACGGGACGTCGGCGCCTTCGAGCCGAACCTGGCCACCCTGTTGCGCTACCTCGCGATGCTCGGCGTGGTGCGCGAGGACCGCGACGGTTTCCGGCTCACGGGCACCGGCGGGCTGCTCCGCTCGGACGCCGAGGGGTCGATGCGGCCACTGGCGCTGATGTACGGGGGGCCGTTCTACGAGTCCTTCGCCGGGCTCGAACACACCGTGCGCACCGGACAGGTGGCCTTCGAGCGGCGTTTCGGGGAGAACCACTTCGACCACTTCGCCCGCGATCCCGAACTCGCCGACCTCTTCGACCGGTCCATGGCCGCCGGTTCACGGATGTTCGACCCTCTGCCCGCCCACCCGGTCCTGCTGGCGGCGGCCGACGGGGCCACCGTCGTCGACATCGCGGGCGGCAACGGCGAACTGCTCGGCCGAATCCTTTCCGCGCATCCTCGCCTGCACGGCCTCCTGCTGGAGCGCCCGCACACCGTCGAGGCCGCCCGCCGGCTCCTCGGCGCGGCCGGCCACACGGCGCGGTGCACCTTCCGGGCGGGCGACTTCGCGGACGTACCCGCGGGCGGCGACGTCTACCTCCTGTCCCGCATCCTGCACGACTGGGACGACGACCGCTGCCGCGAGATCCTGCGCCACTGCGCTCGCGCGATGCACGACAACGCCGATCTGCTCGTCGTCGAGCGGGTCCTGCCCGCCGACGGCTCGGCCTCGCTGGCCACGGCCTGGGACCTGCACATGATGTGCAACGTCGGTGGCCGCGAACGTCGCGCCGACCACTACGCCCGGCTCTTCGCCGACGCGGGCCTCACCCTGGTGGGCCGGACCCCGCTGCCCCTGGACGGCAGCGTGCTGCACGTCCGCAGGACCGGAGCGGCGGACACGGCGTCCCGGCCCCGGGTGCACTGACCCACGGGGTCGCCGACGCGGCTGGACGAACCGGCGTACGAGGCCGGTTCGTTCAGCCGCCGGCCGGGGACGGTCAGCCGTAGCTGATGTCGGACGTCGCGTACTTGCAGTAGGTGCCGTCGGGGCCGCTGCCGTTCGTGGTCGGCTCGGCGCCGGTGTTGTTGCCCTTGTACTTCTGGCAGGGGACGATCTTCTTGCCGCTGTCCCCGACGATCCTGATGGACCTGAGGGTCGCGCTGTCGCCGTAGTTGGTGTTGATGCCGACGAGCTTGCTTCCCTTGTAGGTCGCCTCGATGGCGCTGAGGTTGATGGTCCGCTTGTACTGCGTCCTGCAGTTGCCGCAGGACCGGACGAACGTGCCGAAGGTCTGCACGGCGAAGTTCGACACGTTCAGCGTTCCGGCGCCGTTGAACTGGAACACCTTGTCACTGGCCTCCTTCGCGCCGCCGCCGCTGACGGTGTAGACGTTGGAGGACGAGGAGCCGAGGAACGTCGCCGCGTCCTCGCCGACGTCCTCCCACCAGACGTTCTGCAGGGTGCAACTGCCCAGGCAGTGGATGCCGTCCGCCGCGGGCGAGCCGATGATGACGTTCTTCAGGACGGCTCCCGCGGCCAGTTCCAGGATCGGCCCCTGGTCCTCGTCCTGGCTGCCCGTGCCCAGGTCGCCCGTGCCGTAGAGGCGCTTCATCCCGTAGTCCTTGGTTCCGGAGACCGAGATGGTGGAGGAGACGGCCTGGCTGCCGGTCGCGGTGGGCCAGGTGGCGGCGCTCGCCGGTGTCAGGGCGCCGTCGGCCATCACCATGGCGGCCGAGAGGCCGAGTGCGGCGAGGGTGCCGGTGAGGGCGCGCCGCCTGGCGCGCGGACGTGCTGATGACGTCATGTCCCGATGCCTTCTTCCCGTGGGGTGGTGAAGCGGGGTCGTGAAGTGGGTTTGGTGGGGGTGCGGTTCGAGGGTGCGGTCGGCGGAGCGGGATGCCGGCCGGACTCCCGTGGGGCGGCCGGCCGAGGTGCCCGAAGGCGGCGCGTCAGAGCTTTCCGGTGCCCGCGCCGGACGTCACCGAGGCGACGACGGTCGAGGCCGGCTCGGCGGTGTAGCCGTAGGGCGGCTTCGTGAACGTGCCGACCCGCGAGATCTCGGTCGCGGCTCCACCGAGGTCGTTGCCGCTGAGGTTGACGTAGCCGTCCACGTCGCTGTCGCGGTTCGTGGTGACGGCGACCGCCGTGCTCCGGAAGACGTTGTTCTCGACGAGCATCTGGGCGCCCATGCGGGAGTGCACCGCGGTGTCGGCGCCGACGACGTAGTTGTCGTAGAAGTGCCCGGTGCCGAAACGCAGGCTGGGGATGCGGGAGTTGACGTTGTTGAACCAGTTGTGGTGGTACGTCACCCGCAAGTGCCCGGTGTCCTCGCTCGCGTTGTTGTCGCTGTGGCCGACGAGCGAGCCCTTGTAGTGGTCCTTGAACGTGTTCCAGGAGACGGTGACGTAGTCGGAGGCGTGGGTGATGTCGACCAGGCCGTCGTAGTAGTCCTTGCCGTGGTCGCGGTCGGACGAGAAGGCGTTGTGGTCGATCCACACCTTCGTCGAGGCCTGCACGGTGATCCCGTCGGCGGGCGCGACCGGCTTGCTGATGTTCAGGTTGCGGACGACGACGTTGGTGACCTTCTTCAGGCGCAGTCCGCCGCCGGTGAACCCGGACGCCGAACCGACGCCGAGGACCGTGGTGTTGGAGCCGATGTCGACCTGCCCGCTGAGCGAGATCAGGCCGCTGACCTTCACGACCTTGGCCGTGTCACCGGTGACGGCGGTCTTGAAGGCGGCGAGTGTCGTGACGGTGACGGCGGTCGCGCTGCCGCCGCCGGTGGTCCCGGCACCGAAGCCGACCGGCGCGGTCTCGGCCGCTCCGGCCGACTGGGGCAGCACGAGTGCCGTGGTGACCGCCAGGGCGACGGCCCCGGTCGTCAGCAGGGCCGGACGGGGGCGCCGGCGTGGGGGGCGTGTACGCATGCGGGTGTGTCCCTTCAGAGGCGACTCTGGACATGTACACGGATGTCGTACTCGTATCTGAACAGCATGGAGAGTGTGACGCGACGTTCATGGACCGAACGCGAGCTTGGATGGTGCGACTTGCCCAGGTGGTGCGGCTCGGAGAGCTGAAGTCTCGTATACGAGATGTCACACACGGGTCACGCTGTTGAACGGGAACGTAAACGGTAAGCGCTTTCTAGTCAACGTCTCCCGCAGTACACATCCGGCCAACTCCCGCGGCGGCCGGGCACCCACGCCACCGTGGAAGGCGGGCGGGCATGCGAAAGGGAGGGCGCTCTCGGCGCCCTCCCTGGACACAGCACACGGCTCGAAAGCCGTCCTCACGACGGAGACGTCACGGGGACAGGGTGATCCGGATACCGACCGTGCCGCTCTCGCCGCGGCGCAGGCGGCTGCCGAACAGGGTGAGGCGGCCCACCAGCCCGTACTTGCGGGCGAGGAGCTTGCGGTAGCGGGCCGTCTCCGCCGCGTCGACGATCTCGGCCGTGGCGGGGACCGGCTCCCCCGTCGGCCTGCCGCGCACGTCGCACGGACCGACCAGGACGTCGGCCCGGTTGCGGATGCGCTTCACCTTCCAGCTCTCCGCGACGGTCCAGGCACACAGCGCCGCGCCGTCCCGCACCACCCACACGGGCGTGGCGACCCCCGTACCGTTCTTGCGATAGCTGGTGATCAGCAGGTACTTGCCCGATCCGAGCGTGTCCAGCGAGGCCTCGTCCATGGCCGAAGTGTAAGGGCGCGGGTGCGCGGCCCCGCCGGTACCCGAGCCGTCCGGGTCAGGACAGCTCGCCGTCGTAGTCCGGCAGCTTGAACGTGCGCTCCGCGTGGCCGCCGACCAGGTCGGTGGTGTTGTTGCCGACGTTGGCGATGATCGTGTACCCGCGGGCCTCGATCTCCGCGCGCTTGCCGGTCTTGTAGGCGCCGACCTCGTCGAAGAGGTCGGGCAGATCACGCACGTAGAGCCCGTCGACCGGGTAGCCGGCGCACTTCAGGTTCCACTTCGTCTCACTGGCGATGATGCCCGGGCGGGCGGTCACGAAGAAGACGGCCACGCCCCGGGAGTGGGCGTAGCGGGCGAGTGCCAGCGAGGCCTTGACCGCCGGGGTGGGCAGCTCGTACCAGGGGTGGAAGTCCGTCTCCAGCGCGGTGTTGTCGATGTCGAAGACGACCGCGAGCTTCTGCCCGCCGGCGTTCGCCGTGCGCTGCTCGACGTACGGCACCGCCTGGTCGATGACGGCCTGGACATCGCTCTGCCAGGTGGCGTAGTCGACACCGGCCGTCGCGGAGACGCTCGCGACCGCCTGGGCCGGGGCCGCGACGGCGGAACCGGCCGCGCCGACCGTCCCCCCGATCCCGAGTGCCACGACCGCCGACACCGCACCTATCCGCCGCACCACACCACGTCGCGTCATGCCTGTCCCCTTTTCACATCTGTCGGTCGGAGTGCGCGAGTTGGTCGAACCCACGCCTCGGAACGGCGACAGTTTCTGGGACCGTCGCCGCGGCGGAAATGATCCTGGCAGCGCGTGTACGGAGAAGGAAGAGGTAGTTACTGATCGGTAGAGATCGTGTTGCACGCGCTTCGGGGTACGCGGCGGTGCAGTGGCACACGTCCGCGACCCGTGTGAGCCTGGGCTCGCGGCTGGCACCAGTGGAGAGAGGCTGCTCTGATGCAAGGACCGAACATCGTCATCGTGGGCGCGGGTTTCGCGGGAGTCGAGGCTGCCAGAAGCCTGGAACGGACACTCACCCCCGGCGAGGCCCGGGTCACCCTGATCAGCCCCACGGCCTATCAGCTCTACCTGCCGCTGCTGCCCCATGTCGCCGCCGGTGTGGTCACACCGCAGTCCGTCGCGCCCTCGCTGCGCCGGATCCTGCGCCGCACCGCGCTGGTGCCGGGCGGAGTGATCGGCGTCGATCCCGAGGCCAAGGTCTGCGTCGTCCGGAAGATCACCGGGGACCTCGTCGACCTGCGCTACGACTACCTGGTGCTCACTCCGGGAAGCGTGACCCGCACCTTCGACATCCCCGGGCTGGCGGAGGAGGCGCGCGGCATGAAGACGCTCGCCCAGGCCGTGTATCTGCGCGACCATGTGATCGCCCAACTCGACCTGGCGGCGGCCACACCGGACCAGGACGAGCAGGCCGCGCGGCTCCAGTTCGTGGTGGTCGGCGGCGGATACGCGGGCACCGAGACGGCGGCCTGCCTCCAGCGTCTGACCACCGCGGCGGCACGGCGCTACCACCCCCGCCTCGACCCGGACCTCATCAAGTGGCACCTGGTCGACGTCGCTCCGAAGCTGCTTCCCGAGCTCGGGGACAAACTGGGGGCGGACGCGCTGCGGACGCTCAGCGAACGCGGCGTGCGGATCTCGCTGGGCACCTCGGTCGCCTCGGTCACCAAGGACGAGATCACCCTCACCGACGGGCGGGTGCTGCCGTCGCGGACGCTGGTGTGGACCGCGGGCGTCGCGGCGAGTCCGCTGGTCGACTCGCTGGGCGCGGAGACCCTGCGCGGACGGCTCGTCACCGAACCCGACTTCAGGGTGCGGGGCCTCGACGGGGTGTTCGCGCTGGGCGACGCCGCGGCGGTGCCCGACCTGGCCAAGGGCGACGGCTCTCCCTGCCCGCCCACCGCCCAGCACGCGGCCCGGCAGGGCCGGCACGCGGCCAAGGTCCTGGCGGCGACGCTGCGCGGTGAGCCCACCCTGCCGTACCGGCACAGGGACCTCGGTCTGGTCGTCGACCTCGGCGGCCACGACGCCGTGTCCAAGCCGCTCGGCATCGGCCTCAGGGGCGCGCCCGCGCAGCTCGTGGCCCGCGGATACCACCTGTACGCCCTGCGGACGGGCGCCGCCCGGTTCCGTACGGGTGCCAACTGGCTCCTCAACGCCGTGGCGGGCGACGACTTCGTCCGCACCGGGTTCCTCGCGGACCGCGAGGGGACCCTGCGGGAGTTCGAGCGTACGGACGTGTATCTGAGCCGGGACGAGGTGACCGCCCGGACCCGCGCCGACGCCTGAATCCGGCCGAACGGTCCCGTGCGCCGCGGCTGCCCCGACGGCCCCGTTCCGTCCGGGGCGGCCGCATCGGTCGTTCGTGCTCCGGCCTGCCGACATCCGCCGGGATACGGCGACTTCGGCGCGCCGGGGCCATGGCCGGGAGACGGGACCGGCACCGCGCACAGTCCTGAAGCGGCCGTTCCCGACGCGAATCGGCCACCTCCTCGACAGCTCCGGACGGCGGTGAACAACCGGGCCGGGGCGCACGTATGAGGGGAGGGCCCTCGACCGGGGCCTTCGGCGGCGGTGACGCCGCTCCGTACGGTTTCGGGAGCCCACGCATGAGGCACGCACGACGACGGATCGTCCAACGGGGGGCGCGACTCGCGGCCGTCGGCGGGCTGCTCTGCGGGGGGTTCATGGTGACGCGCGCCATGGCGAGCGAACCGTCCGACGCGTCGGGCACGGCGAGTTCGGCGCGGACCGCGGCGGACACGGGTGCCGGTCTCGTGTCCCGACTGGGCACCTCGCGGACCGCCGGCAACTGGATAGCCGCCGACGGGCGTCCCGTCGTGGCGGTCACCGATGCCGACGCGGCGGACGCGGTGAAGCGGGCGGGTGCCCGCCCGAAGGTCGTGACGCACAGCATGCAGGACCTCAAGTCCGCTACACAGAAGCTGAGTTCGGCACCCCGGGTGCCGGGAACCGCGTGGGCGGTGGACTACACGAAGAACGAGGTGGTGGTCCAGGCCGACAGCACGGTCTCCGCCACCGACTGGTCGCGCATGACGAAGCTGGCCGACGGCATCGGCGACTCGGTGCGGATGCGGCGGACCCAGGGCACGTTCACCACGCGGGTGAACGGCGCTCAGGCGATCTTCTCGACCGGCGGACGCTGCTCTGCGGGCTTCAACGTGACCAGCCCTCAAGGCGAGTTCATCCTCACGGCCGGACACTGCGGCCCCGAGGGGTCGGTCTGGTTCTCCGACAACACGGGCCGCCAGCAGGAGGGCCGCACGGTCACGACGGCCTTCCCCGGCAGTGACTTCTCACTGATCCAGTACGACAACGGCCGGCAGCCCTCGGACGCGAGCAACGTCGTGGCCATCGGCGGCGGCAACGGCGTACGGATCACCGGAGCCGCCGATCCGGCCGTGGGCCAGCGGGTCTTCCGCAGCGGCAGCACCAGCGGACTCCACGACGGCAAGGTGACCGCGCTCAACGCGACGGTCAACTACCCGGAGGGCACGGTCACCGGGCTGGTCGAGACCACGGTGTGTGCCGAACCGGGCGACAGCGGCGGCCCGTTGTTCTCCGAGGGCATCGCCCTCGGAGTGACCTCGGGCGGCAACGGGGACTGCAAGAGCGGCGGTACGACGTTCTTCCAGCCCGTCACCAAGGCGCTGACGGCCCTGGGGGTGACGCTCGCGGGTCAGCCCGCGCAGGGTGCCGCCGGTGGTGCGGCCCAGCCGTCCGTCGCCCCGTCGGCGTCGGCGATGGCCTCGCAGGGAGGAGCGCCGGGTGCGGCGGCTCCGGGCGCGGTGGAGGCGGTGGGCGAGAGCGGGGCGGCCCGGACGTTCATCTCCGCGCTCACCGACCCGAACAATGTCGGTCCTGGTCTGCTCGTCATCGGGGGAAGCGTCATCGCGTTCGTGGCGACCCGCTTCATCCGTACCGAGCAGGACCGCAACGCCTACCGGCGTCAGTATTCGCAGAGCTGGGGCTGAGAGGTTCGGACCCGGAGCCGGGAGGCCGGGTCCGGGTCGTCGGAATCCGGGGCCGAGGTTCGAGGCGATGGCTCCCCTGGA
Organism: Streptomyces sp. NPDC005070; assembly: GCF_053600395.1. Taxonomy (NCBI): domain Bacteria; kingdom Bacillati; phylum Actinomycetota; class Actinomycetes; order Kitasatosporales; family Streptomycetaceae; genus Streptomyces; species Streptomyces sp. NPDC005070. Next base: position 16,386 of record NZ_JBSFZS010000119.1, read on the forward strand.
ACGGGGAGCCCTGCCGGACGCGGAAGGTCAGGCGGCCCGGGTCGCCGAGGACGACGGGGTGGCCTTCGCCCACTCGAGGACCAGGCGCTGATACTCGCGCCGCTCGTCCATGTTCAGCGACCCACCGGCCCGGAACCAGAGAGCCCGGATCTCCTCGTTGACTTCGGCAGCGGATCGCTGAGTGTCGTTGTCAAGAGTGGTGCACATGCCGTGAAGCATACGGCCCTTGACGTGAAGATGATGTGAGTAAAGGCCCACCGGGCGACATAACGGACCGTGAAGCTCGTCACTCACGTGCCGGGCTTGCGGCCGTACACGTAGACGTCGTCACCGTTCTTGAGCAGCGACCAGTACTTCTTGGCCGTCGTCGGGGTCATGTTGACGCAGCCGTGGGAGCCGGGCGGGTTCCACATGCTGAGGCCCACCGAGTGGAAGGCCTGACCGCCGTCGAAGAACTGGCTGTACGGCATGGCCACGTTGTAGATGGTCGAGACGTGGTCGATGTCACGCCAGTAGATCTTCTTCAGACCGGTGCGGGTCTCGTAGCCGTCCCTGCCGGTGCGGACCGGGAGCGGCCCGTAGACCAGCCGGCTGCCGTCCTGGATCCAGCTGAGCTGGAGCGTGAGGTTGACGCAGGCGATCCGGCCCTTGTTGACCGGGCACTTGCCGTCCCGGTTGGGGTTGGTCCCCACGGCCTTCTGCTTGTTCATGAGATCCATCACGCCCCAGGTGACGGGGCCCGCGTACCCGATGTTCGGGGTGATGCCGTGCTTGTTCTGGAAGGCCTGGATCGCCTTGCAGTCGGCGGCGGACTGCCGGCCGTCCACGGGCCGCCCGAGGAACTTCTCCACCTGCTTCTGGTACGGCCCGGCGGCCGTCGTACAGCTCGCGGCCTGCGCGGGTGTCGCGCCCAGCGCGAGGGTGAGCGGCGCCACCAGTCCCGTGAGCCCGAGCGCGACAGCTCCCCGCCTGCGAATGTCCCCCATGGCGGACCTTTCCTGTTGTGTCCATCGTTCTGTCTGCACTGCTAGACAGCCCTAGAGGGTATTGCGTTGTACGGCCGGCCCCATAGGCACAGAACAGTGACATTCCTCGCTGTGACGGCTCCGGTTCCCCGTTCCCCGGTGACGTGCAGGCGCCCCGGGCCCGCCCGGCACCGCTGGACGCCCGCCGCGGACCGGTCCGCTTTCCCCGAAGTGGACCGCTCTTTCGAGGGACGTTGCTCATAGGCTGCCGTCATGCACTCGGCTCTCTCCGACGACCTCGACCGTCTCCCCGAACTCCTCCAGTCCGCCCGGGACTTCGCCGTCCAGGAGGTGAGCGGCCTCGACAGCCGTCCCGTCGCACGGCTCGGGAAGGCGCCCGTCCCCGATCCGCTCCCGGCCGAGGGCGCCGGTGCCGAGGGCGCCCTGGCCCGGTTCGCCGGACACTGGGCACCCGGGTTCTCCGGCTCCGCCGGCCCGCGCTACCTGGGATTCGTCACCGGCGGCGCGACGCCCGCCTCACTCACCGGGGACTGGCTGACCAGCGCCTACGACCAGAACGTCTCGGGTGCCGCCGGATCCTTCGCGAGCGCGCTGGAGCACGAGACGCTGGGTTGGCTGCGCGAGCTGTTCGGGCTCGGCGAGGAACACCACGGGGCGTTCGTGAGCGGCGCGACGGTCTCGAACACGGTCGGGCTCGCCATCGCGCGGGAGTGGCTCGGCGAGCGCCGGGGTGTGTCGGTCGCGGACGAGGGAGCGGGCGCGCTGGGCCCGGTGGACGTGCTGTCGGGCAGCCCCCACTCGAGTGTCACCAAGGCCCTGTCGGTACTCGGCCTCGGGCGGAACAGCCTGCACCGGGTGCCGGTGCTGCCCGGCAACCGCGAGGCCGTGGACGTGGAGCGCCTCGATGCCGCGCTCGGCGCGCTGGACGGGCGTCCGGCCGTCGTCGTGGCGAACGCCGGGACGGTGAACACGGTCGACTTCGACGATCTGCGGGCCGTCGCCGCGCTCAGGGAACGTCATGACTTCTGGCTGCACGTCGACGCGGCGTTCGGCGGGTTCGCCGCGCTGTCGCCCGAGCACTCCGCGCTGGTGGCCGGCCTGGACGAAGCCGACTCCGTCTGTGTCGACCTGCACAAGTGGCTCAACGTCCCCTACGACGCGGCCGTCCAGTTCACCCGTCGGCGAGACCTCCAGGTCCGGGTCTTCCACAACGCCTCGCCCTACCTCGGACTCCCCGGCGCCGACCCCGACTTTCTGCACCTGACGCCGGAGAACTCACGCCGGCTGCGCGCGCTCCCGGCCTGGTTCTCGCTCGCGGCCTACGGGCGCGAGGGGCATCGCGAGATCGTCGAGCGGAACGTCACGCTCGCCCGGCGGCTGGGCGAGCGGATCGCCGTTGTTCCCGGGCTGCGGCTGCTCGCGCCGGTGCGGCTGAACGTCGTGTGCTTCACCCTCGCCGACGACCCGACGGAGCGGCGTGTGCACGCGCTGGCCGACGCGGTCGCCGCCTCGGGCGAGGCCTTCCTGACACCGACGATCTACGACGGCACCCACGGGCTGCGTGCCGCGTTCAGCAACTGGCGTACGTCCGAGGCGGACACGGACCGGGTGTTCGCGGCCGTCGAGCGGCACTGCGCGGAGCCGCACCTGTGACGGCCCGCGCCGGGGGCGGGAGGGACTCGCGAGACGGAGCGTTCGAGGCAGCCGGCCCTGCGTCCCCCGCCCGGCCGGGAGCTTCCGGCGGCGTGCGGGGGAACGGGCCGGCTTGGGCCCGTGCTCACGTCAGGCGGGCTGCCACAGCTCGATCCGGTTGCCCTCCGGGTCGGTGACCCAGCCGAAGCGGCCGACGCCGTCCATGTCCTGGGTCTCCTCGGCCACGTCCGCTCCCCGGGCGCGCAGTTGCGCGAGCATCGCGTCCAGGTCGCCGACGCGGAAGTTGAGCATGGTCTGCTGGGTGGGGGACCCGAAGTAGTCGGTTCCGGACTCGAAGGCCGCGAACACCGTCGGCCCGGCGTCCGGGTGCCAGAGCCCGTGCTCGTCGGTGTCCAGGCCCAGGCAGTCCCGGTACCACGCGCTCAGGGCCCCCGGGTCGCCGGCCCGCAGGAAGTATCCGCCGATTCCAAGCACACGTTCCATGCGGCCATCCTGTCAGGAAGAGCGCGGGACGGACCGGCACCACACCTGTCGCCCGCCTCAGCTTCCGTCCTCGTCCCCGCCCTCTCCCCCGACCGCCTGCCGGAACCGCTTGTTGACGCCCAGCAGACCGCCGTCGACGCACAGGGTCGTGCCGGTGATCCAGGCGGCGTCATCGGAGGCGAGGAAGGCGACGGCGGCCGCGATGTCCTCCGGCTCGCCGACCCGGCCGAGCGGATACAACAGCCGGGCCGCGGAGGCGAGATCGTCCTCGCGGCCCTCCCAGGCCGTGGTGCGGATCGTGCCCGGAGCCACCAGGTTGACCCGCACGCCCCGGGCGGCGGCGTGGCCGGCGAGGGTGCGGGTGAGCGACATCAGGCCCGCCTTGGCCGCGCTGTAGGCGTGGTTGCCGAAGTCCTGGATGCCGTTGACGGAGCCGATGGTGACGATGGCCCCGCGGCCGGAGGCGACCAGGTGCGGGAGCGCGGCGCGGGCGCAGCGGTAGGCGCCGGTCAGGGTGATGTCGAGGTCGGCGGCCCAGTCCTCGTCGCTCTCGTCCTCGAAGAGCGGGGCGTCGGGGGTGCACCGGTAGGCGTTGTTGACCAGGACGTCGAGCGAGCCGAAGGCGTCCACGGCGCGGGCCACGGCGGCCTCGACCTGGTCCCGCCACCCCACGTCACAGGTGAACGCCTCGGCCCGCGAACCGAGTTCGCGCAGTGCGGCGGCGGTCTCCTCGGCCGCGGCCGGGTCCACGTCGGTGACGAGGACGTGCGCGCCTTCCGCGGCCAGGCGGTGGGCGGTGGCCGCGCCGATCCCGCGGGCCGCGCCGGTGATCAGAACCCCGTACCCCTCGAAGCGCCTCATCGCTGTCATGGCTGGGAAGGTACCTCCATGATCGTCGCAGCGACAGAGGACGGCCGGCACGTGCCGCTCGTCAGCGGTACCCCGTGGCGTCCGCGGGCTTTCCCTTGTCCTGCACCTCGACCATGTAGCGCCAGGCGTCCGGCCGGCTGCCGTCCCGGTCGGTGAAGCCGTACACCCGGGCGAGCTGTCCGCTGGAGAGGGACTGCCCGTTCCAGCGCGCGCGTTCGGGATCGGCGGCCAGGGCGGCGACGGCGCGCCCCACGTAGAACGGCGTCTCGGAGATGGCGAAGTGCGGCACGTTCGCCTCCGCGTCATGCCAGTTCTCCTCGGTGACGCCGAAGGCCTCGAGCATCATCTCGGAGCGCAGCCAGCCCGGGGTGAGAGCGACGGCGGTGGCGCCGCGCGGGCCCAGTTCGTGCCCGAGGGCGAACGCCATGCGCAGGACGGCGGACTTGGCGATGTCGTAGAAGAAGGAGACGCGGTAGGTGTCCCGGTTGTACTCCGCGGTGCCGTCGGTCATCTCGACGACCAGGCCGCCGGGACTGCGCAGCAGCAGGGGCAGCGCGTGGTGGCTGGTGATCGCGTGGGTCTCGATGGCGAGCCGGAGCATCCTGCGCCCGTTGTCGAGGTCGTGTTCCCAGACGGGCGCGTCCCACTCGAAGAGCTTCTCGCCGCCCCAGATGTCGTTGACCAGGATGTCGAGACGGCCCTGCTCGTCCGTGATCCGGTCGACGAGCGCGGCCACCTCGGCGGAGACGAGATGGTCGGTGGGGACCGCGATGCCCCGCCCGCCCGCCGCGGTGACCAGGTCCGCGGTGTCCTCGATGGTCTCCGGGCGGTCGTACTCCGAGCGCCGTTCACGGGTGCTGCGGCCGGTGACGTAGACGGTGGCGCCGGCCGCGCCCAGTTCCACGGCGATCCCGCGGCCCGCGCCCCGGGTCGCGCCCGCCACCAGCGCGACCTTTTCCCGCAGCGTGCCTTCCAAGGGCCCTGACATGTCCGACCTCCGTGTGCCGTGGCGTCCACGGGCGCTCACCCGTGTCTCGCTACGAGCCTCTCGCGGAAGCCGGACATCTTCTGTCAGGTATCCGCGTGGCGTCGTCGCCGTTCCGCCGCGCGGCGGAAACGGACGGACGTCCGGGGCGGCGACACGGCGGGGGGGGCGCCTCAGTGGCCGCGGGCGATCCACGTCTCCAGGTGCGGGGCCTCCGCTCCGATCGTGGTCGTGTCGCCGTGTCCCGTACGGACGACCGTGTCGGCGGGCAGGGTGAGCAGCCGGTCGCGGATGGACGCGACGATCGTCGGGAAGTGGGAGTAGGACCGGCCGGTCGCCCCCGGGCCGCCCTGGAAGAGGGTGTCGCCGGAGAAGAGCGTGCGCAGGCCCGGGTCGTAGAGGCACACCGCGCCGGGGGCGTGCCCGGGAGTGTGCAGCACGGTCAGATCGGTGCCCGCGGCCTCGATCACCTGACCGTCCTGGAGCCAGGCGTCGGGCATGCGGTCGGGGTGGGTGAGTTTCCACAGCGGAAGGTCGTCCGGATGGAGCCAGATGGTCGCTCCGGTGCGCTCCGCCAGGGCGGGGGCGGCGTCGATGTGGTCGTTGTGGGCGTGGGTGCACACGATCCCGCGCAGGCGGCGGTCGCCGACCGCCTTCGCGATGGCGTCGGCGTCGTGCGCGGCGTCGATCACGACGGCCTCGTGGTCGTCGCCCACGATCCAGACGTTGTTGTCGACCTCCCAGGTGCCGCCGTCGAGCTCGAACGTGCCCGAGGTGACGAGGTGTTCGATGCGCGCGGTCATCAGAACGTCACCACCGAGCGCAGCACGTCGCCGTGGTGCATCCGCTCGAAGGCCGCCTCGATGTCGTCCAGGGCGATCGTCTCGCTCACGAACGCGCCCAGGTCCAGGCGACCTTGGAGGTGCAGGTCGATCAGCATCGGGAAGTCGCGGGAGGGCAGACAGTCGCCGTACCAGGACGACTTGAGCGCGCCGCCGCGGCCGAAGACGTCGATCAGCGGGAGTTCGAGCTTCATGTCGGGGGTGGGCACGCCGACGAGGACGACGGTGCCGGCGAGGTCGCGGGCGTAGAAGGCCTGCGTGTACGTCTCGGGGCGGCCCACGGCCTCGATGACGACGTCGGCGCCGAAGCCGCCGGTGAGTTCGCGGATCGCCTCGACGGGGTCGGCCGTCCGGGAGTTGACGGTGTGCGTCGCGCCGAGCTTCTCGGCGGTCGTGAGCTTGCGGTCGTCGATGTCCACGGCGATGATCTTCGCCGCGCCCGCGAGCCGGGAGCCCGCGATCGCCGCGTCGCCGACTCCGCCGCAGCCGATGACGGCGACGGTGTCGCCGCGGCCGACGTTGCCGGTGTTGATGGCGGCCCCGATGCCGGCCATCACTCCGCAGCCGAGCAGTCCGGCGACCGCCGGGGAGACGGCCGGGTCGACCTTGGTGCACTGTCCGGCCGCGACCAGCGTCTTCTCGGCGAAGGCGCCGATGCCGAGGGCCGGGGACAGTTCGGTCCCGTCCTTGAGTGTCATCCTCTGCTTCGCGTTGTGGGTGTTGAAGCAGTACCAGGGGCGTCCGCGCAGACAGGCACGGCACTGTCC
>NZ_JBSFZS010000120.1:0-22757 GCF_053600395.1 Streptomyces sp. NPDC005070
GCAAGTCCGGCGAACACCATCGCCGGAAGATCGTCTAGGGCAGACGTCAAGCATCACCCGACGCCAACCCGTCAACCATCAACTGAGACTCGACAAGGTCTGCTGGGGCTTGAAGTCGTATGCACAAGCTGGGAGTTCGATGCCCCGTCGGTGGGCGAGCGGTACGAAGAGGACTGGGCGGATCGTCCAAGTGATGCGTGTGCCGGCGTGGGTCACTGAGACTGTGCACGGCTGCATGCGCGAGAGAGCTCGCCGGGTCTGGATACGTCCCTCGTACAGCCATGCCCACGCTTCATCGGAGGCATCGGCGTCGAGTGCTGGTGAGATCGTGCGGAGAGCCACCGCGACCCATCGGTCTGCCTGCGGTGCCGTGTAGGCGTCGAAGGATGCCCGGAGCTCTGGCGGTTCGCCATCGGTGAGTTCTTCGGTCCAGCACTCGCACCAGTAGCCGCGCCGCGGTTTGTCCATCAGCACGGGTGGCCTCCCCTGCGGGCCCCGGTGAAGAGTTCCGCGGTGACCGTGTGGCCGCCGTCGCTGTCGTGGACGACGACGCGGTGTGCGATCACGCTGACCATGCCCAACCCCCGGCCGTGCTCGGCCTCCTGGTCCTGGTGCTCGACGGCCGGAGCTGATCCCGTGCCTCCGTCATCCGTGACCGACAGCGCGATCACTTGCGAGGAGACCGCGAGCGCGAGGTGGAAGCTGCCCGACTCCTTGCCGCTGGCCGTGTGGAGGATCGCGTTCGCGCTCAGCTCGCTCACGATCAGTTCCGCGTCCTCGGCTAAGGGCGAGTCGCGCAGGATGTCGCGGGTCCAGCGGCGGGCCCGGCTGACCTCTTCCGGAAATCCTGGGCAAGTGAGTCCCCAGACCCGCGCAGTACTCGTATACTCGTGCATACAAGTTCCTTCGTGCTGGTAGGCCGCCATGTGCAGCGGGTTCGGGCTAGACGAGTTTCACGCCGTCGTGGGCGCGGATGGCCGGCGGGGATGCCGCGTCGAGTGCGTCCAGGACGCGGATCGCGTAAGCCTCGTCGGCGAGGTCGGTGACTTCTTCGCGGGTGGCCCAACGCAGTGCGCGGGTCTCGTCCCCGGTGCTGGGCGAGCCGTCGGCGGCTTCACAGCGGAAGACCAGGGAGACGATCAGGCCTGTCATGTTCTTGTAGACGCCGGTGAGGGTCGCGGGAAGCGCGATCTTGATGCCGGTTTCTTCGAGGACTTCACGCTGAAGTGCCTCGGGGAGGGTTTCCTCCCGTTCGACAACGCCACCCGGCGGTTCCCACTGGCCGTTGTCACGCCGCTGGATCAAGAGGGCCCGGCCCTGGTCGTCGACGATGACTCCGGCGACGCTCACGGAGTGCGGACGGTCAGTGCTCACGTTCCTCGGCCCTCTCGGATGGCTAGGCTCTCCACCGTAGCAACAACACTCGCCCACTCGTCTAGATACCTAAAGGAGTACTCGTGACCTCACTTCCGTCCCTGCTCGGCGATCTGGACCCCACGAGCGATCGTGCGGTGTTCCGGCAGATCGCTGACCAGCTGCGCGAGGCCATCGACCGTGGGCGATTCAAGGAGGGCGAAAAGCTCCCCTCGGAGGCCGAACTCGTCGAGCACTACGGCGTCTCCCGGATGACCGTCCGCAACTCGTTCTCCATCCTCCAGGGCGAGGGCCTGGTCGCCGCCGAACACGGCAAAGGCGTCTTCGTCCGGCCGCGACCTCCCGTCCGCCGGCTGGCCTCCGACCGGTTCGCCCGGCGTCACCGTGAGCAGGGGAAGTCGGCGTTCATCGTCGAGGCGGACGCCGCGGGCAGTCACCCCCAGGTGGACAGCCTTGAAGTCAAGGAGGAGAAGGCCAGCCAGGACATCTCCACGCGGCTCGGGTCCGTGCGGCGCGTGCTCGCCCGTCGTCGCCGGTACCTGCTTGACGGCCGCCCGGTCGAGTTCGCCACCTCGTACCTCCCGCTCGACATCGCGCGCGGCACGCAGATCGCCGAACCCAACCCGGGCCCCGGCGGCATTTACGCCCGCCTCGAGGAGCTGGGCCATCACCTCGACCACTTCGAGGAGGAGATCCGCGCCCGGATGCCCTCGCCGACCGAGGTCAAGACGCTCCGCCTCGCCTCCGGTGTGCCGGTGATCCACCTCATCCGCACCGCCTTCGACACGGAGGGGCGGGCCGTGGAGGTCTGCGACACCGTCATGGCGGCGGACGCGTACGTGCTTTCGTACCAGCTTCCGGCGACCTGATCGGTGGTGCGCGAGGCCACTTTTCGGACTCGTACACCTCAACAGCCCTACTCGTATAGACGAGTGGGCAAGTTGTGTGGCACTGTGGTTGGCGTTCCCGAAGCGATCGGGTTCGAAGACTGCATCTTGTCTAGACGAGTAGATGGGAAGAAATCTTGCGCACCATCCGTGTGGAGACCTCGGCCGCGACGATCCTGCTGACCGAGGCGCCCGAGCCCAAGGTTCGCGACCGTCAGACCGGCGAGATCGCGAAGGACGCCGTCAGTGGCGAGTCCCTGATGACGCTTGGCGTCGTCTACATCGAGGAGGGGGAGTCGTCCCTGATCAAGGTCACTGTTCCGGAGAGCGGGGTGTCCGAGGGGCTCGCGCTCGGGGCGCCGGTCTCGCTGCCGGGGCTGGTGGCCCGCCCGTGGGAGAGCGTGTTCAACGGCCAGCAGCGGCACGGCATCGCCTACCGCTCCGCCGCCGTCACTCCGGCCGTCTTCCCGGCGGCCATGGGGGCCACGGCCTGATGACTGACCTGACAACGCTTCTGGAGGTGGGTGGTCCTGTCGCCGCACTCGGCGGCGGGGCTGCCTACGCCCGGGCCAAGCACCCGAGCGTCTACTGGTCCACGGCCGGGCTGCCGATATCCACGGCCCGGCTGCTCGGCTCGTACGGCTCGGTCATGGAGGCGTGCGGTCTGACCGTGACTCCGTCCCGGCTGCGGGTCCTGGCGGTCAAGGCCACCACCCGCCGTGAGGTTCGGCCGGTACCGCCCCGCCGGGGCATCATCCGCCCCACGTCGACCGGGTTACGCATTCGGCTTCGGCTCGTACCGGGGCAGGAGCCGGCCGACGTCGCCGCATCGGCCGAACGGCTGCGGCACGCCTGGGGAGTTCACGCCGTGTACGTCAGCACGGTCAAGCCGGGCGTGGTCGAACTGCGTCTCGTCGGCTTCGACGTACTGCGACGCGTGCGGATGCCTCGCAAGGTCACGTCCGGGCTCCTCAAAGTGCCCGTGGCCCTACGCGAGGACGCCACCCCGTTCGTACGCGACTACCGCGCCATACCGCACCAACTCACCCTCGGCGCAACGCTCTCCGGCAAGTCCATGTACCTGCGCCACCTCGTCGCCGGACTCGCTCCGCAACCCGTCGCCCTGGTCGGCATCGACTGCAAGCGTGGCGTGGAGCTGTCGCCCTTCGCCGCACGACTGTCCGCTCTCGCCACCGACCCCGATCAGGCGGCCGAGCTGCTGCCCGTGCTCATCCAAGAGATGGAGGACCGGTACGAACGGATCAAGGCCCGTCAGGGTCTCGCCCCGGGGACGCCCGACGAGGAGATCACCTCGGATGTCTGGGGGCTCCCCGAGGACGAACGCCCCGTTCCCATCGTGCTGTTCGTCGACGAGGTGGCTGAACTCTTCCTCGTCGCCACGCGCAAGGACGAGGAGCGGCGGGACGAGATGGTCACCCAGCTCATCCGCCTCGCCCAGCTCGGCCGCGCCGCCGGGATCTATCTGGAGGTCTGCGGACAGCGTTTCGGCGCCGAACTGGGCAAGGGAGCGACCATGCTCCGGGCCCAGTTGACCGGTCGCGTCTGCCACCGTGTCAACGATGAAGCCTCCGCCAAAATGGCCCTGGGCGACATTGCCCCCGAAGCGGTCTCCGCCGCCTGCGCCATCGCACCCGAACGGCCCGGGCTGGCCGTCGCCGGCGACTCCTCCGGCGGCTGGTCCCGCATCCGCACGCCGTACCTGTCCCTGGGCGACGCCGCCGAGGTTTGCCGCGAGTCGGCGCACCTGGTGCCCGACCTGCCCGCGCTCAAGCCCTTCCGGCCTGACGTGCCCGTAGCGCCCGTCGAGACTCCGGCCCCGGTCGTCCAGCCTCGACCCGTGACCGACTGAACTCGCCTTCCCTCTCGGCCGGTGCGACCGTCTCGCGCCACGTCCCTACCCCTGCCATGCCTGAATCCGGAAGGAGCCGCCGCATGCGCGCCCAACTGGCCCGTGTCGACGCGGTCCTCGTCCAAGCGGTCATCGCCGCCGCGCTGTCCTTCGCCCACCTGCACGATGTCGCCTCGGCGGCCGGTCAGAACGGGTGGAAGGCGTGGGCCTATCCCGTCTCGGTCGACCTGTTGCTCGTCGCCGCGTGGCGTCGACTGCGGACCGGTGATGAGAAAGCCGCAGGATGGTGCTGGTTCGTCATCGCGCTCGTGACATCCCTCGGCGCGAACGTTGCCACCGCCGGACTCCTCGACCTGGACCAGGTGCCGGCCTGGCTCCGCATCCTCGTCGCGGGCTGGCCCGCGGTCGCCTTCCTCGGCGGAACACTCCTCGCCCACTCTGCTCCAGCGCCTCACGAAAAGACCGAGGACGCACAGGACCAGGAGGGCGCTCCCGAAGCTGTACGGGAATTCTCCGCACAACCGGCACCCGAACTGACCCCAGTTCCGCCCGCCGTATCCGTCCCGGTCGCCCTGGTCGAACACGCCCGAAAGGTCGCCGCCGAACACCAGACACGGACGGGAGCCGTCATCGACACCCCGACCCTCCGCGCCCGCCTCGGCGTCCCCGCACCCATGGCCGACGCCATCGCCGCCCAGCTCTGAAGGCGGGCCCCGTCGGGAGGCTTTACCGCTTCCGCAACACTCGCCGGGTTCCGACCACGGCCGAAATGATCAGTACCTCAAGGCAGCACGTGGTGATCACAGTGGCCCAGGACTCGCCCAACCACCACTTTCCCCCAACACACGCGAGCCCAAGTACCAACGCGGCCGAACCGAAGGCGGCCAGCCGCCGCACCCCTTGTGACATGCCGGTCATCTACGCACGTCCGCGCGCCCCAGACAAGCGAACAAAGGAAGGGAAACCAGCTGTGCCAGCCAACCGGCGCTTCCGCAGCGTCACCCGCATCGGCCCCGTCCAGGTCGGCACCTCGTACGACGGCCGGGGCCGAGAGAAGCACACCGCCGCCTGTACCGCTCCGCGCTGCGGCTTCTCCGCCGACTACGACAGCCGCGCCGCCGCCGAACTCGCCGCCCGTACCCACCGCTGCCCCGTCCGCTGAAAGGACTCGCTCCGTGACCGTCAGCCTGCCGCTCGTCTTCGTCCTCGGGCTCATCGCCTGGGGAGCGATCAAGTTCCTCGGCGTCCGCACCTGGGTCGTCGTCGTGATCGCGCTCTTCGGATTCCTGCTCTCCCAGACCTTCATGGCCCCGGCCATCGACTCCGGCACGCGCTCCGGCGTGGACGTCATAAACGGCTCACACAACTAGACGAGTAGGCAAGGAGAGACTGGCCGTGTTCCTGCCCAAGTACCCCGACAACCCGACCCCGCCGCCCGCGTACAACCACGCCCCGGCCGATCCGGCACCCGCACGACGCGCAGTCCCGCAGATCTCCATCAGCACCGGAGCGGTCGCGGCCGTCCTCGCCGGCGGAGTCGTCCCTCACCGCGCTCCTGGCCGCCGTCGCCGTCACGGCCATCTCCGTGGCCATCGCCGCTGTGGTCCTGCGCTCGATGCTCCGCGATCAGCGCCGCCGCTGAAAGCCGCTGAACGACAGACCCCCGGGACGGCCTCGATACCGCCAAGCATCCGCCGCCCCGGGGGCCCTACCCCTCCTAGCCGAAGCCAGAAGGAGAAAGCCATCATCGCCCGCCCCACTCCGCCCCCGCTGCCCGAACTCGCCGAACTGGCCGCACTCGGCACCATGCCTGAACTGCTGCGCCAGTTCGCCGGCCTCGGCGGCTGCACCCACCCGATCCGCCTCGACGGCCACCGCACTGAATACGACGTGGACACCGGTACCGGCGAGATCGGCAACGTCCTCCACCGCCTCGACTCCACCGACCTCCCGGCCGGTCACCTCTTGGTGCGCTGCAACAACCGCCGCGCGACCCGCTGCGAAGCCTGCGCCGAGGTCTACCGCCGCGACACCTTCCACCTGATCACCAGCGGCCTGCGCGGCGGCAAGGGAGTCCCGGAACGCGTCGCCGCGCACCCCCGGGTCTTCGCTACCTTCACCGCCCCGAGCTTCGGCCCTGTCCACAACCGCCCCACCGGCCAGGCCGGTTCGGTCCGCCGTTGCCGCTGCGGTGTCCACCACGACCAGGACGACGCCGCACTCGGCACTCCGCTCGACCCGGAAACGTACGACTACGAATCGGCCGTCCTCTGGAACGCGCACGCCGGTCCGCTCTGGCGACGCTTCTCCACCTACCTGCGCCGCGAGGTCGCCAAGCGCGCCGGACTCTCACAGCGCGCGTTCCGGCAGTACGCCCGGGTCTCCTTTGCCAAGGTCGCCGAGTACCAGAAGCGCGGTGCCGTCCACTTCCACGCCGTCATCCGCATCGACGGCCCCGGAGGCGGCGACACTCCGCCTCCGGCCTGGGCAACCGCCGAACTGCTCACCGACGCCATCGACGCCGCTGCTGCTCACGTTCGCGTGGACGGCCCGGTCATCGGCGGACGTGCGCACACGTTCACCTTCGGCCGTCAGCTCGACGTCCGCACGATCCGCTCCGCCGACTTCGACGGTGGCCAGGAACTGACCGAGCGGGCCGTCGCCTCGTACATCGCCAAGTACGCGACCAAAGGCGCCGAGACCGCGACGGGAGCTCTCGACCGCCCGCTGAAGTTCCTCGCCGAACTCGCCCAGTTCGACATCAGCGACCACGCCCGCCGGCTGATCCGAACGGCCTGGACGCTCGGCATGCGCAAGGAGTTAGAAGATCTCCGGCTTCGGGCCTGGGCTCACATGCTCGGCTTCCGCGGCCACTTCTCGACCAAGTCCCGCCGCTACTCCACCACCCTCGGCGCCCTCCGCACCGCCCGCGCCGAATGGCGCCGAGCACAAGCCGCAGCAGCCACCGAGATCGGGACGGACACGACCCTCGTCGTCTCGCACTGGGTCTTCGCCGGAACGGGCCTGTCCTCGGCCGAAGCCTGGCTTGCCGCATCCCTCGAACCCGCCCCCGGAACAGAAGGAGAGCCCACTCATGGCTAGTCGACGCCTCGCCCTGGCGGAACCCGTCGTCACTCCGCATGACCTGCCGGTGCGGTACCTGACGCCTGACGACCTGGTGGAGATGTTCGACCTTCCGAGCGTCGAGACGGTCTACCAGTGGCGCCGGAAGCGCACCGGGCCCCGCGGCTTCCGGGTCGGCCGGCACCTGCGCTTCGATCCGGCTGACGTCCGCGCCTGGGTCCAGGCCCTCCAGCAAGGGGCCGCTGCCTGATGGCCGGACACGTCCAGGATCGCTGGTACAAAGTCGAGATCGGCGCAGACGGCAAGAGTCGCAAGACGAAGAGTGATCGTTACGGCCTCGGTCTCCGCTATCGGGCCCGCTACATCGGCCCGGACGGCACCGAGAAGTCCAAGAGCTTCCCGGACAAGCAGAAGCGCTTGGCCGACGCCTGGCTGACGAACATCGAAGCCGACATGGCGCGCGGCCAGTACATCGACCCTCATGCGGCACGGACGACCTTCCGTGAGTACACGGACCGCTGGATCGCGGCTCTGACGACCGACCTCACGAGCCGGGCCGCGGTCGAGGGGCGTCTTCGCCTTCACGCTCTGCCGTACCTCGGCACGCGGCCGATCGGTTCGTTCCAGCCGGAGCACATCCGGGACTGGAACCGACGGCTGGAGGAATCCGTGACGTCGACCTCGTACCGGCGCCTGATCTTCGACGCGGTCTCCTCCGTGCTCACCGCGGCCGTGGACGATCGCCTGCTGGCCTCGAATCCCTGCCGAGCCCGATCGGTCAAGGCGCCTCGTCCCGCGCCGTCACGCGTGCACCCCTGGTCGGCCTCGCAGGTCTTCGCCGTACGGGCAGGACTGCCCGATCGCTACCAGGCCATGACGGACCTCGGCGCGGGGTGCGGACTCCGCCAGGGCGAGATCTTCGGACTCGCGGTCGACAACCTTGGAGATCTCGGCTGGCTGTACGTGCGGCAGCAGGTCAAGAAGGTCCGCGGCTCGCTCGTCTTCGCTCCCCCGAAGCGGGGCAAGCTCCGGGACGTTCCGCTCGATCCCGAGGTGTCCGTGGCGTTGACCGAGCACATGAAGCGCTTCCCACCGGTCGAGGTGACCTTGCCTTGGGTGACGCCCACCGGGCCCAAAGTGACGCACCGGCTCCTCTTCACGAGCAGCGTCGACACGGCCCTCTGGAGCAACGGATTCAACGACGAGCGGTGGAAGCCCGCGCTCGCCGGGGCCGGCATCATCCCGACTCCCGAGAAGGGCCAGCGGTACGCGGCGGCCCGCGAGCACGGGATGCACGCCCTGAGGCACTTCTACGCCTCGGTCCTCCTGGACGCCGGGGAGAACATCAAGGCGCTGAGCCTCTACCTCGGCCACAGCGACCCGGGCTTCACGCTCCGCGTGTACACGCACCTGATGCCGAGCAGCGAGACCAGGACCCGCAAAGCCGTCAGCGCGATGTACCGGGCCGCCGGTCACGCCCATGACGGCCCAGAGACGGCCCAAGCCGCCTGACACGGCCCCTCATCTGCGGGAAAACCGCTGGTGAGGGGCTGTTTCATGCCCTCGTTCGGCAAGTAACACCCCATCTTGCCTGACGGCTAGCCCTCGGGGGAAACCCGTTCGGTCACGGGGCCGTGACCTGCGCCGTTCCCTGCACTCGCTCGTAGCCGACCTGTCACTGGTTGTCGCCGCCGGTCACTGCCGAGCGCCCGATGCCATGGCTCGGGCGGCCGCTCGCTCTGGCCAACCCCGCTCGCTTCATGCTCCACCGGCGCGAGCCCTGGAGCCGACGCCGACGCACTCTGTGCAAGTCAGTCGGGGGCACAGACACTATGCAACATGGACAACAGCGCTTTGTGGGTGGCCGTGCTGACCGCCGCCACAGCGGTGGTCGCCAGCTGGGTGACGAACAAGGGCAGCGCCCAAGCTGCTCGCATCCAGGCCCAAGCCACCGCCCAAGCCGCGCACATTGCGCGGGAGCGCGAGGCTCGCAGAGCCACACAGCTGAATTTCATCGAGCAGGCCAATGAGATGGGGATCCTGTACCTCAGGATCCCCAAGTACTTCAAGGTGGAGAATCAAGAGGCGCGGATGGCGTCGCTCACAGAGCTTCGCGATCAACTGCGGGACTCATACGGGCCCTTCCTGCGTTCCCTGGCCGTCGTCTCGTTGGAATGCCACCCCGAGCCGATAGCAGCGGCGAAGGCAGTCCACGCGGCCTCCAGCGAAGCCTACGGTCGCCTCATGGTCGTCGAGAGAGACATACGCGAGGCCGAAAACTTTGTCCGAGCCATCGACGCCTACCTGGCCTCAGTTGACTCGTTCATAGAAGTAGCACGTCAGGCCGAGCATGAGACATAGATATCAGGTCCCCGAGCTCTCAGCTTGGGAAGCTGCGGGCTTTTGCGGGTGGTTCGAGCGCTGACCTGGGCAGATAGCCGAGGTGCGGTCTCGGAGAGCTTGGTTGCTCTCCCCGTGATTCCCCGCTGAAAGGCGAGTGTGACGCCGGAGCCGCCAGACGGCGCCATTCGGTGATCTTGTAAACGGCATCGGAAGAGAGCCGTTGACCCGGACGCCGTCCGTGCGTCGAAACGGGTGGAGTCCGGGACCGCAGCGCGACGATGCCGCCGACTCCTACCTGGGCGTATGTGTCTTTCGCCTGTGTGCAATGATCCCGCCCTTACGTTCAGGAGAAAGCGGTCCCATGCGCTCACATACGCGTCACGTCGCCCTGTCCGCGGCCGTTGTCGGCGCACTGGTCGTCACCGGGTCAGTCGCGCTGCTTCCCGCCGCTGCGGCCACCACCGGAGTGACCGCCACGCTGCCGGCGCGGACCACCTCCGTACCGTCGGCCGACCAGGTGTCGGGGTCCGGTCAGGCGGTCGTCTGGCAGCAGAGCACGTCCTCCGACAGGCTGCCGCACGGCTGGCTCTCCGTGGCGAGCGGCGCCCCACAGGACCTCGGGGCACTGGCCGGCACCGGCGACTCCGCCGACCCCGATGTGGTGTCCGTGCAGGGCTCGGTGGTGGCGACCGCCACCTCGACCAACCCCAACGGCGACCTCGCCGACCACGTGACCCTGCGCCACCTCGACACGGGCGCCCGAGAAACGCTCGCCGTCGCCTACGACAGATCCGGCAACTCACTCGACGAGCGTTACCGGGCCCAGGCCGGCGACGGCATCCTCGTCCAACAGGCCTACGAGGACGGCGACTCGGAGTACCGCGTGCGGCTGGTGCTGCGTACCTCCGGCGGCGACCGCAGTCTGTTGTCCGACGACGAGCAGTACCAGGTGCTGGCGTCGGACGCCGATGGCGCGCTGGTTCTGCGGCGGACCGCACCCGGCTGGAGCCACCAGATCGACTACGTCGACTTCGCCACCGGCACGACGGTCACCGTCGCCGAGCCAGACACCGACCAACTGCCGCAGGGACTGGAGTTCACCCCCTCCCACTTCGGCGTCATCGACGGCGCGACCCTGACCGAGTGGCGGCGATCCGCGCCCGCCGACGGACCGGCAACCGTCACCCTGCCCACCGACAAGGCCCGCTGGATCAGCGACGACACCCTGGCCTGGTACAAGTGGAGCGCCAACGGCAACGAGCTGTACGCGATGTCCCGGGACGGCTCCACCGCCGCCGCCGACCTCGACGGCACGTTCCGTGACCTATCGGTTGGCGACGACGGCCGGATGCGTGCGTCTCTGTACCGGCCGGACAAGGACGCCGCCATTCAGACCCTCATCGACGGCCGGGTGTCCAAGGCCGACGGCGACGCTGCGACGATCCCCGCGGGCCCGGCGCGCCTGGATGCCCTGGCCCTGTCCGGCGGCACCCTCTACACCGCCGACGACTCCTCCCGCGGTACCGGTGTGCTGCTCTCCTCCGGCCTCACGGTCCGCCCGTCCGGAGCCTCGGCGGCCACGCCGTCACGTGTTCTGGCCTATTCGACCGGCACCGTGCATCAGACGCTGGCCGTCGCCGGGCACCGGGTGCTGGTCGAGCAGGGCGGTGTTTACCAGGTCTACGACAACGGGAAGCCGACCGGCGTGCCCCTGGACCTGGGTGACGTCTCGACCGATCAGGTCAGGGACTTCGACGGTGACCACTTCCTGTTGTCGGACAGGACAACCGTCTACAACAACACCCTGCTGCTCTACACCGTTGCGACCGGCAAGAGCGAGCGCGTGCCCGACGGCTCGGTCCTGTACGGAGGCGCCTTCTACACCTCGGTGAAGAACGGCACGTCCGGCTGGTCCATTCGGCGGACCGACCTGGCGACCGGCACCACGTCCACCGTCACCACGGTGGACTGTCTGCCCGGAGCTCTTCAGGTCCGCGGATCGTGGATCCTGCTGACGACGTGCGGGGTCGGCTCCCAGCAGGGCCTGCTGATCAAGACGGGCGCTACCACCACCCGTACATGGGTGGACTCCTCCGTAATGGCCCCGGTCCTCGGTACGGACACGCTGTACACCTTCACGAGGGACGCCGGACCGGGCGTCACCGTGAACGCCCAGGCGCTGGGTGTGGCCGGGGCAACCGCGCAGCCGTTGTTCACGCTGCCGTCCAGGGCGAACACCGGTGCCGCCGAGCGGTGGGCCGTGGACCGTGAGGCGCCGTGGGCCGCCTGGATGGACGACGACGGCGTCACCCACACGGTGTGGGCGGGCACCCCGTCCCGCTCCTCCGATTCCGTCCCGGCGGGGTTCAGCCCGAACGGTGACGGCTCGACCGACTCCTGGGCGCCCACCTGGATGTACAACCGGCCGGTGACCTGGACACTGACCCTCAAGTCCGGCAGCACCTCGCTGCGCACCCTGACCGGAACGGCCCCGGGCGGGAACGTCTCCCCGGTCTGGAACGGCAAGAACACCGGGGGTACGGCGGTCGCCGAGGGCGCCTACACCTGGACGCTCACCGCGAAGGACACGGTGACGGACGAACCTGCGGCCGGCCTCAGCGGTACGGTGCGTCTGCGCAGGAGCGTTCCTGCCGCCTCCGCCACCACACCCACTCTCGCCAGTGACGGCTCGACGGGCGCGGTGATCCCGGTCGGTTGGGCAGCGAAAACGGTGGGCGTGACGTCGTACGACGTTGGCTGGCGGGTCGCCACCCGCAGCAGTACGGGCGTATGGACGCTCGGTTCGCTCCAGACGTGGCACACCCGCACCACGGCCAAGTCTGCGGCGTTCGGCGCGTCCGGCAGCCCGGTGACGCCGAAGTCCGGTCTGACGTACCGCTTCTACGTACGTGCCCATGACGACGCCGGTCAGACCGGGGCGTGGAGCGCGGCGGCAACGACGGGCGTGCCGCTCGACGACCGGTCCTCGCTACTGACCTACAAGGGGACCTGGACATCGGCGTCGGTGACGTCGGCCTGGGCGAAGACCGAGCGGGTGTCCGCCGCGAAGGGTGCCACGGTGTCCCTCACCGGCGATGGTACGAAAATCTGGATCGTGGCGACCCGCAAGTCGAATGGCGGCCGCTTCGCCGTGCTCGTCGACGGGGTCACCGTGGGGGCTGTGGACACCTACGCTCCGACGACGGGCTACCGGAAGGTGGTGTTCACGTACTCGCTCGGTACGAAGATCACCGGCCACAAGGTGCAGTTGAAGGTGCTGGCCGGCAGCTCGGCCGGTCGTTCCACCGTGCACGCGGATGCGGTCATGGTGACCCGTTGACCCGTTGACCCGGACGACCAGCCCCGGAAGCCATGAATCTCCCCCGGCCGCCCGTACGGTGGCTGGGGGAGCTCCGCGCGTTCCGGCGGTGTCGATGGCCGTCCTCGGGCGGAGGGAGCGTAGCCGTGCCTTGCGGTACGCGGGGCACGGAAACGGCAGTGACAAGGCCGATGCCGCACTCACCGACACCTGGGGTTCCAGACGGCCCAAGCCGCCTGACACGGCCCCTCATCGGCGGGAAAACCGCTGGTGAGGGGCCTTTTCATGTCCTCGTTCGGCAAGTAACACCGCATCTTGCCTGACGGCTACCCCTCGGGAAGCCCGTTCGGTCGGGGGGCCGTGACCTGGGGTTCCGCCAGTGACGTCTGCGGCTCATCTGTCGCTGTCCGCCGTCGGCCTGCCTCGGCGGCTCTCTCCGGTGTCGGCGGTGTCCAGGCGGCGCACGAGACGGCGCGGGGTCGTCTCCGCATCCCAGGACGGCATCCCAGGCAGTGCTTGTTCGCGCAGGTCAGGGTGGGTGGGATGGTTGCGTCGTTGCGGGTTGGGCGGTGGTGGTTGCGGCGGGTCCTCGGCGCCTCTGAAGCTGTGGGTGTCGCACCGGCCGGGGTGGGCTGAGGCCCCGGTAGCAGCCTGGTGACGGCTCCCGCCTTGTTCCTGCTCGTTCCCGCGTCCCGGGCATCCGTGTGCCCGGGTGCCCGAGGTGCGGCGTTCGGCGTCCTGCGACGACCCGCCGCCCCGCGATCCCGGGGGCGGGGACATCCGGCCTGCTTCTGCCCGCTCGGGCGGTCAGGCCGTCATGTCCTCGGATCGGACGCGGACGGGTGGCGAGACGTCGGCGGGCGCGTTCGGCCGGAGAGCCGGCACGGGCCGGGAGCGGCCACCTACGGACCACTGACAAAGAAGGAAGACACGACATGAGCATGAACACCCACGCACGTCGTCGTCCGGGCCGCCGTGCGGCCTTCGCCGCCGGTCTCGTCCTGGCCGTCGGGCTCGGTGTGGCGACGCAGGCGGCGGCACAGGCCGCCGCCCCCGCCCCCGCCAAGGCGTCCGCGAAGGCGTCCGCCGCGCTGCGGTCGGTCAGTGGCTTCAACGGCGACGTGGTGACCCAGGTCGCCGACTTCTACGGCGCGTACATCGACGCGAAGGACGACGCCGCAGGCCCGGACACCGCGCTGTCCAAGGCGCTGCGCGCGCACTACCTCACGCCCGCCTTCGCCAAGAAGCTGTCGGCTTGGGAGAAGAAGAACCAGGCGGACGGTGTCCTGCGCGCGCAGAACGTCCCGGCGCAGTGGACGGTGAGCGAGGGCGGCAACGGCCTCGAGGTCGTCGTCACCCTGACCTACGGCGGCGGGGAGTCGCCGACGACGACGACCAGGCTCGTCGTGAAGCAGGAGCCGACCGGCCACATCACCGACATCCGCACCACGAGCGTCGCCCCCGCCAGGGCGTCCGCGAAGTCGTCCACGAGGGCGTCCGCCGCGGTGCGGTCGATCAGTGGCAGGACCGGTGACTCGGTGACCCAGGTCGCCGACTTCTACGGGGCATACGTCGACGCGAAGGACGTCCCCGCGGGCCCGGACACCGCGCTGTCCAACGCGCTGCGCGCGCACTACCTCACACCCGCCTTCGCCAAGAAGCTGGCGGCTTGGGAGACGAAGAACCAGGCGGACGGTGTCCTGCGCGCCCAGAA
Source organism: Streptomyces sp. NPDC005070 (assembly GCF_053600395.1). Classification (NCBI taxonomy): domain Bacteria; kingdom Bacillati; phylum Actinomycetota; class Actinomycetes; order Kitasatosporales; family Streptomycetaceae; genus Streptomyces; species Streptomyces sp. NPDC005070. The sequence continues at coordinate 14,592 of NZ_JBSFZS010000120.1, forward strand.
CGTCCCGGTCCAGTGGACGGTCAGCGAGGGCGGCAACAGCCGTGAGGTCGCCGTCACCCTGACCTACGGCGGCGGGGAGTCGCCGACGGTCAGGACCAACCTCGTCGTGAAGCAGGAGCCGGTGTCGGGCGACGTCTCCGACATCCGCACCGCAAGCGCCCGCTGACGACGCAGCCGCTCCGCCTGGTCCGCCTCCGGCTTCGGCCGGGGGTGGGACCGGCACCGCTGATGGACCACACCGCGGGCCCCACACCACGGACCCACACCACGGTGCACACTCCGCGGTGCACACCGCCGGCTTCGCCCGGACCGCGTCGGCGGCAGGCCGGACAAGGCCCTCTCCCGCCGCTTGTGTTGACGGGCGGGCCGCGTGACCTGTTGCCTCGTCAGTCGCGACACGCTCGGTCTGAGCCCGCGAGGAACGGACATCGTCATGAGAGAAGCCCCGGAGTCTCCTCTTCCGATGCGCGGAGTCTCCTGTTCCGGTGCACAACCATTCCGACGGCTCCGTTGTCACATCCATGTCATAGGCATCCGAAGCATGCCGCGCCCGGTGCCTTCCAACCTCCGGTGACGCGCGGCCTTCCACAGCTCATGGGGGTTTGAACCACCTTGCACCACCGCAGAATCTCCACTGCGACGGCACTCGCCGTCCTCTTCAGTTCTGTGGCCCTGACGGGCCTCGGGTCCACGGCCGCCCACGCCGACGGCAACGCCGTCCTGCCCGTCGCCTCCGTCTCCGATGTCGTCGTGGACAGCGTGCACCAGCGCGTCTTCGTCAGCGACCAGGCCGGCGGCAAGGTCGTCGCCACCGACTACAGCGGCAACGTCGTCGGGACGTTCGGCTCGCTGCCGGGGGCCAACGGCCTGGAACTCTCGGCCGACTCGCAGACGTTGTACGTGGCCGTCGCGGGCAGCGACGAGATCGCGGCGATCGACACGGCGGGCCTCGTCGAATCCGCGCGCTTCTCGACCGGCACCGCCGACGCCCCGGCGACCCTCGCCCGCGCCGGCGGGAAGCTGTGGTTCGGCTACGGCACGGCGACGAACGGCAACATCGGCTCCCTCGACCTCTCGGGCCCGCATCCCGTCCTCGCCGTGGCCCAGGACAGCGGCAGCCGCTGGTACTACGCGCCCCGGCTGGCGTCCAACCCGGCCGCGCCCGGCGTACTGGCCGCCGCCGAGCCGGGCATCAGCCCCGCCGCCGTGGCGACGTACGACGTCTCCGGCCCGGACGCGCCCCAGCGCATGGCCCAGGGCGAGGCCGGCAGCAACCTGCGCGACCTCGCGGTGACCCCCGACGGCGGCCAGGTCGTCACGGCCAGCGGCTGGCCCTACAAGCACCAGGTGCTGTCCACCACCGACCTGAAGGAAGTCGGCAGTTACCCGACCGACGCCTATCCGAACGCCGTCGACATCGCCGCGGACGGCACCGTCGCCGCGGGCATCGACGGGCCGTACGAACCGGACGTCTACATTTTCAAGCCCGGCACCACCCAGCCGGTCCGGAAGTACGACTTCGCCGACACCCGTACCGGCAACCTGGTTCCGGACGGCCTGGCCTGGGAACCGGACGGCAACCACCTCTTCGCGGTCACCGGCAGCGGCAGCACGTACCACCTCAACACGCTGAACGCGCCGACCAAGGCCGCCACGACGGTGACGGTGACCGCACCTTCCTCGGCTGTCCCCGGCAAGTCGCTGACCGTCACCGGAAAGATCAGCGGCGGCGACGCACTGCCGGCCGGAACGCCGCTGACGATCACCCGCACCGACGCGGACTCGCCGACAGGTAAAACGCTGACCCCCGTCACGACCGCCGACGACGGAACGTTCACCTTCACCGACACCCCCTCCGTCGAAGGCGACGCCAAATACACCGTCTCCTACGCGGGCGACGCCGGCCACGCCCCGGCATCCACCACACGGACCGTGACCGTCTCCCGCACCACCACCACACTGACGGTGACCGCGCCCGCCACGGCTGTCCCCGGTAAGTCGCTGACCGTCACCGGGAAGATCAGCGGCGGCGACGCACTGCCGGCCGGAACGCCGCTGACGATCACCCGCACCGACGCGGACTCGCCGACAGGCAAAACGCTGACCCCCGTCACGACCGCCGACGACGGAACGTTCACCTTCACCGACACCCCCTCCACCGAAGGCGACGCCAAATACACCGTCTCCTACGCGGGCGACGTCGGCCACGCCCCGGCATCCACCACACGGACCGTGACCGTCTCCCGCACCACTACCACACTGACGGTGACCGCGCCCGCCACGGCCACCCGCGCCACGTCGCTGACCGTCACCGGCAAGGTCGCCAACGCCGACGCGCTGCCGGCCGGCACGGTGCTCGCGGTGAAGCGGACGGACCTGGAGTCGCCGTCGGGCAAGGCGCTGGCCTCGGTGAAGACCAAGGCGGACGGCACCTTCTCCTTCACCGACGCCCCGCCCGCCGGCGGCGCCGTGAAGTACGCCGTCTTCTACGCGGGCGACGCGACCCGCGCCGCGGCGTCGGGCTCCGACACGGTGGCCGTCTCCCGGACCGCCACCACGCTGAGCCTGAACAACAACGGCACGGTGTACTCGTACGACAAGGACGTCACCTTCACCGCGCACCTCGGCACCACCTACAAGAACCGCACGGTGGAAATCTGGGCCAACCCCTTCGGCTCGGACAAGCCCAACGTCCTGGTGAAGAAGGCGACCGTCAACTCCAGCGGAAACGTCTCCGCCGTGGTGGACATGAAGCGGGACACCACAGTCACCGCGGTCTTCGCCGGTGACGCCCGCACCGCCCCGAAGTCGGTCAAGGTCACCGCGTACGCCCAGGTGAATGTCTCCACCTCTCTGGCGAAGTACTACAAGACGGGCAAGGTCAGCGCGAACTCCGCGACGTACTACTGGTACCGCAAGAACACCGGCCCGCTGTTCACCACCGCGATGAGCTACTACTCGGGCCGCCACCACCGACTGGACGTCGACGTCTACGTCCAGGGCAAGTGGCACCGCGGTTTCGAGGAGTTCTACGAACTGGGCACCAACGGCAAGAGCGTCATCGACCTCGGCGCCTCCGACGAGGCGGGCCTGCGCGTCCGGGTCCGGTCGGCCTACATCAACGACTCCTCCGGCGACGACGTCAACTCCACCACCTACAGCTCCTGGAAGTACATCTACTTCACCAACTGACCTGAGGCTCTCGGCCGTCGGCGGAGCGGCGCCGACGGCCGATCGGTCAGAGTTCTACTCGGCCCGATCAGAGACGGTCCCCTTCAGTCGCTTCGAGGACTCGGAGGGACGGCAGACGTAGGCGGCGGCTCGGATCAACCGCTCGTTTCGGCGATCCGCCGAGAAGGGACCGCCGCCTCCCGGCCGAGGGCCGGCCGCTCCGGCAGCCGGACGACCTCGGCACGCCCCGCCCGCCGCGGGCACCGGCCATGGGCCGGGGCCTGCACGCCGTACAGGTCCCGGACTGGATCACCCCGGCCGGCCGCGACCTGATCCGCCAGGCACTGACCCACACCGCGCAGCGGGCCCGGCCGCTGAGCGAGGACCTCGGCCGGCAACAGACCTGCCCGCCGACGCCGACCAGTCAATCGCCGCACAGCCACGGGCGCGCCACCCCGTGTGACCCTCCACGCTCTCGCCTCGTGCCAGGACGGCCGGAGGAGCACACTTCTTCTTAGGGGCTTCACCGGGGGCGGCTGCTTCGGAGGCGATCGCGATGACACAAATGACAGCGATGCAGGCACGGACCACGGTCGGCTGGCACGTCGAGATGGAATTCCAGGAGGACGACCACCGCACCCGCGCGGCCGCCCTGCTGCGGCTTCCCGACGGCAGCGAGGTACGAGCCCACGGATACGCCAGCCGCCACCCCTCCGACTCGAACCAGCCCCGGGTCGGCGAGGAGGTCGCGGGAGCGCGGGCCCTGAACGAGCTCGCCATGCAACTGCTGACCAAGGCCCACGACGAGATCGACGCGGAATCGGGCAGGACGTCCCACTCACTGAGGTGACGGCGGCGTCCCCCCGAGCCGACCGCGCCGCCGGCGAGCTGTTCCACTCCGGACCCCTGGACTCGTCCGGGGGTCTTCGCCTGCTCCGGGGATCTTCGCCTGCTCTGGGGGTTCTCTCCTGCTCAGGGGGTCTACGCCTGCTCCGGGGCTGATCAGGGTGGACAGCTTAAGGACCCGTCCACGATTCCCACACGGATTCCGCACGACTCCTGCGGAAGTGGTTCATGGGCACTACAGTCGCCCGCGCACCGATCACCGCGCAACGCCGGGCATAAGACGGCCGGATGGAGGTGCAGGCACAGCAAGTTGCACTGCTCTGGGGGGCTTTATGCACGACATGGTCAAGGGGTCGAACGTCTCTCTCGCGGCGCTGAGCGAGAACATCGACTCGGTGATCGTCAGTCTGGGCTGGGGGAGCCCGACCGGCGAAGGGGACGCCGATGTGTCCGTCCTCCTGCTGGACGAGAACGGCAAGGTCCGCAACGACGCCGACTTCTACTTCTACAACAACCCGGTCGCCGCGGACGGAAGCGTGCAGCTTCTGGGCAAGACGCCGACGGCGGACGGCAACGAGGACCGGATCAGCTTCGACCTGACCGCGGTTTCCGCCGAAGTCGACCGGATCGTCCTGGCCGCCAGCCGCTACGAGGGCGCCCGCTTCGGAGAACTGGACTGCGTGAGACTGGCGTTGGCGGACGGCGGAGGCGAGGAACTCCTCAACTTCGCCATCGACGACGCCGACTCGGTGAGTGCGATCATCTTCGGCGAGCTGTACCGGCGGGCGGAGGAATGGAAGTTCCGCGCCGTCGGCCAGGGTTACGACGCGGGTCTCGCCGGTCTGGCCACGGACTTCGGGGTCGACATCGACGACGACGCGGCGGCCGGGGAGGCGCTGGACGAGACCGAGGGCGACGATCAGGCGGACCCGACGGCGCCGGAGCCGGCAACGGGAGCGGCAACGACGTCTGATCAGGCGTCGGCATCGGCCCCGGCCCCGGCGAGGGCATCGGCGGGCGAGCCCCATCCGCAGGAGACCCTCGCGGCGGTCCCCTCCCCTCGTCAGCCCGAGGCCGAGGGGCATCCGGCGAAGGCGGTGGCGAGGCCTCGTACGGCCAAGAAGAAGGTCACCCTGCCCAAGGCCGCCAAGAAGACGCTGGCCGAGAACGAGTCGTGGAAGGACGCGCGACTCTTCCCGGCGTCGGCGCTCAAGAGCGACCGGGAGCGCGAGACGCGTGCGACCTCGGTACTGCTGTCCGTGATGGCTCAGGTCCCCGAGTTCGGCCGGAGACTCACCGCCGCCTTCGGAGCGCCGGCCGGACGTATGGAGACCTTCACCGAGGTCACCCTGCCGCACGGCGACGCCCCCCGTCGCCCTGACGGGGTGATCCGGGTCGAGCGGGCCGGCAAGCTGTGGACGGCGCTCGTCGAGACGAAGACCAACGGCAGCGCGCTCAAGGCCGAGCAGGTCCAGGCGTACATGGACATCGCCGCGCGCCGTGGCTACGAGGCCGTGATCACCCTGTCGAACGACGTCGCGCTGGAGGGCAGCCCGCTCGTCGAGGTCAAGATCGACAAGCGGCGCAAGCACAAGGTGGCCCTGTGGCACCTGTCGTGGGCGGAAGTCGCCCATCAGGCGCAGTTGCTGATCAGGCACGAGGGAGTCGGCAACGCGGCGCACGCCTGGCTCCTCCAGGAGTTGCTGCACTACTTGCGGCACGAGAACTCCGGCTGCCACGGCTTCCAGAACATGGGTCCGGCCTGGGTACCGGTACGCAACGGAATCGACGCCGAGACCCTGTGCCAGGGCGACCCGCGCGCGCTGGAGGTCGTCGAGAGCTGGGAACGCCTCATCCGCCAGGTCTGCCTGCGGCTGGGCGGCGAACTGGGGCAGAAAGTGCTGCCGGTCCAGCGCACCAGACGCGGAACCGATCCGAACGCGCTCCGCGGCCGTCTCGCGGATCAGCTCTGCCTCGACGGGCGCCTTCAGTCGGAGCTGCGCATCGAAGGGACGCCCGGCGTCCTGGCGGTCAGCGCGGACCTTCGTACGGGCAGGCTCCGCACCTCGATCGAGATCCCGGCACCCGAGCAGGGCTACCCCCTGTCGTGGGCGAAGCGACTGGTCCGGCGCCTGGCCGAGGCTCCGGCGGATCTTCACGTCGAAACTCTCGTCGAAGGCGAGGCGGCCGGCCCCCGGGGAACGCTCGAACGCCTCCGCCCCGAGCCTGCCGACATGCTGCCCAAGGAGCCCGCGTCCCAGATCACCGGCTTCCGGCTGTCCCTCCTCAAGAGCATGGGAAGCACACGCGGGAACGCGGAGTCGGGCTTCATCCGCAGCGTCGACGACGCGGTGAACCGCTTCTACACCGGCGTGGTGGTCCATCTGGACGGCACGACCTCCCGCCGGGTTCCCTCCAAGGACACGGCGACGACGGCCTGAGGCCCGGCGGCCACCCGGGGACGGGGTGCGTTCATGATGCGGCCGGGTCGGCACCCTCCTGGGGTGCCGACCCGGTCGCACGTACGCCGCCGATCACCGCTGTCGACGGCGGCCGCCCCGAACCCGAACCGTGTCCGTGCCCCCCTCGCCCACGGATCCTCGCCGGCCGCACTCGGGCCGCCGGTGCATGGGAACAGGCGTCCGGGAGGAGTGAGGCCATCCCCTACAGTTCGTTCACCCGCCGGACACCCACTCGGGTGACAGGCCTCATTTCGTTGGGAAACACATGCGCAGACTCGCCATCGGCGTCGCTTCGTCCGGTGCGCTGGCACTCCTGGCCCTCACCGTCCCCGCCGCTCACGCGGACACGGTGGTGGGCGACACCAAGGTCTCGAACGTGGTGGTGAACGGCGGAAAGGACGTCGCCGTCGGTACGACGAACAACGTGACCTTCAAGGTCACGTTCACCGCCTCCGACCCGGCCGGCATAGCCTCCGGGCAGACGTACCTCTACCACGGCACCTGGAGCGACCCCGACGACTTCTGGACCCAGGACTCGCCCAGCGAGACCGTGTGCACCTCGGGGACCACCGTCACCTGCACGTCGACGTACAGCGTCTGGCCCGAGTACGACCTGCACTACAACGCCTTCGCGGGCACCTGGCACTTCGGCGCGTACGCGAAGGCCAAGGACGGCGACTCGGTGAAGCGGACGAACCTCGGCACCTTCCACGTGCAGCGCTACTCCAAGCTCACGGTCAACGCCTCGCCGGAGCCGGTCACCAAGGGCCGGACGATCACCGTCACGGGCAAACTGACCAGGGCGAGCTGGGAAGACCGCCGGTACCACGGGTACGCCGGACAGCCGGTCAAGCTGCAGTTCCGCAAGGCGGGCACCAGCACGTACAGCACCGTCAAGACCGTGAGCACGGACAGCAGCGGCAATGCGAAGACCACGGTCACCGCCTCCGCCGACGGCGCCTGGCGCTACTACTTCGCCGGTACGAGCACCACACCGGCCGCGGCGGCCACGGGCGATTCCGTCGACGTGAAGTAGCGACGGGCCAGTCTCCGAGCAACACAGGGGCGCGCTGTCGTGAAGCAGCGCGCCCCTGCCCGCCTGCTCCCCTTCCCCGGCCTGGAGCCACGCCGCCCGCCGCCCGGCGCCCGCCGCCACGCATTCGACAAGCTTGCCGCGCCGCGCGAAGAAGCACAGCCGGTCACGCGATCCGCCTCGGAGAGGTAGCAACGGCTGAGGATGCCATCAGCCTGGTGGTGGCTCACCTGCCTGCGGACTTGGGCGCCGATACAGCCGGTCAACAATCTTGAAAACCGTCGTGGCGCGAGTCACCGTGGGTTCAAATCCCACACCCACCGCGCAGGTGGAAGGCCCTTGACCAGCAAGATCGGTCAGGGGCCTTCACCGTGTGTGATTCCTGCAGATGACCGCGATTCCCCCTTGCGTTCCTGGTCTACCGGGCACGGATGGGGCACGGCCGTGCACAGGTTTGAGGTTGGCCTGCATCCTTGTCAGGTCGATCCTGGGGGACCGTCGACGTCGACCAACCAGTCCTGCGCCTGGGGCGATCGTCCATTGCGGTCCGGCGTCTACCGCTGCTGTTCGCGCTTGTTGGTGTCAGCCGCTGGTGTCAGTCGCCATACGCGGTCTTGACAGGCGTGGCTTTTCTCGGCGACCTGGAGCACCGGT
>NZ_JBSFZS010000121.1:0-22520 GCF_053600395.1 Streptomyces sp. NPDC005070
GAGTTCTCAAGGAACGGACGCTTCCTTTGTACTCACCCTCTCGGGCTTTCCTCCGGGCGCTTCCCTTCGGTCTTGCGTTTCCGACTCTATCAGACTCTTTCGGGCCTGACTCCCAGTCAGCGGGGTTTGTCTTCCCGGCTGTTGGGCCGTTCCGACGTCTCAAACTTTAGCGGATCTTCCCGGCAGTTCCTAATCGGGCCGCCGGACCCCCATCGAATTGAATTCGGGCACACCGAATTCACCCCGGCTGGGAGATCGCGCTGAAGATTTGATTGCCGCTACCGCGGCGGAGGTGCCGTCCCGGAACCAGACCGGCTCCGTGACAACTCGAAGAACTTTACTCACGCGGCAGGGCAGTGTCAACACCCGCCTGTCAAGATCTTTAATCCAGGTCGCTGAGCCGGCCGCCCGCGTCCGGCTGGGCGTCCTCCACCCGCCGCAGCAGGCGGGTCAGGACCTCACCCAGGACACCTCGGTCCTCGGTGGAGAGGTCCTGGAGCAGGTCCTCCTCGAAGACCGTGGCGAGGCGCATGGCCTCCAGCCACTTCTCCCGGCCCTCGTCGGTCAGCTCGACGATGACGCGCACGCGGTTCGACTCGTCGCGTTCTCGGGTGACCAGTCCCTCCGCGACCATGCGGTCGATGCGGTGGGTCATGGCGGCCGGGGTGAGGCCCAGGCGCTTGGCGAGCTCGCTCGGGCCGAGGCGGTACGGGGCGCCGGCGAGGACGAGTGCCTTCAGGACCTCCCACTCGGCGTTGCTGATGCCGAGTGCGGCGGTCTGGCGGCCGTAGGCGACGTTCATCCGTCGGTTGAGGCGGGACAGCGCCGACACGATCTTCTCGACCTGGGGGTCGAGGTCCTGGAACTCGCGCTGGTAGGCGGCGATCTGTTCTTCGAGTGTCGGCTCACTGACGCCGGGGGTGTCGCCCATGGCCCGAGTATCGCATGAGGTCGCTTGGTGTCGAAGTCCTTCAAGGTGTAGAGTTCAACTTCGAACTTTAGCTTTGAAGTCTTCAGGCTTGCATCCATGCGTAGGGAACCTGTCACGGACAGGTGCCCGGCAGCGGGCCCGTACGGCTTCACGACCAAGGCAGGTGAAAGTGACCAGGGCGATGGGCGCAGCAATGCGCCGGATCCACGTGGGCAACGCGCTCGGCGCGTTCGGGCTCGGCTTTACCGTCCCCTTCCTCTACGTCTATGTGGCGCAGGTACGGGGACTCGGCTCCATGACGGCGGGCATCGTGCTCGCCGTCTTCGCCGTGGCCGCTCTCGTCGTGCTGCCGTTCGCCGGCCGGGCGATCGTCCGGCGCGGTCCGCTGCCGGTTCTGCTCACCGCCCTGGTCACCGCCGCGCTCGGTGCGCTGAGCCTCGGGCTGGCGAGCAGCGCGACGACCGTGGTGCTGTCGGCGGCGGCGCTCGGTGCCGGGCAGGCCGTGATGCAGCCGGCGCTCGCGACGATGATCGTGGACTGCTCCTCGGCGGACACCCGGTCGCGCGCCTTCGCCACGCAGTTCTTCCTGCAGAACCTGGGCCTCGGTGTCGGTGGTCTCATCGGGGGCCACATCGTCGACCCGGACCGGGCGAGTTCCTTCACGCTGCTGTTCGCGATCGAGGCGGCGATGTTCCTGGTGCTGGTCGTGATCATGGCGACGGTGCGGATGCCGCACGCGCCGCGGATCGGCGATGACGCGCCCCGGTCCCAGGGCGGAAGCTGGAAGCAGCTTCTCGGCAACCGGGCGATGGTGCAGCTTTCCGTACTGGGCTTCGTGCTGTTCTTCGCCTGCTACGGACAGTTCGAGTCGGGCCTTTCCGCGTACGGCGTCGAGGCGGCCGGGATCTCCACGTCCGCGCTCGGTACGGCGATGGCGGCGAATACGGCGATGATCGTGGTCGCGCAGTTCGCGGTGCTGAAGTTCGTCGAGCGCCGCAAGCGGTCCCGGGTGATCGCCGCGGTCGGGCTCATCTGGGCCGTCGCCTGGCTGGCCGCCGGGTTCGCGGGCCTCGGGCACGGCAGCCAGACCATGGCCACGGCGGCCTTCGTCTCGACGTACGCGCTCTTCGGTCTCGGTGAGGCGATGCTGTCGCCGACGGTCGCTCCGCTGGTGGCCGATCTGGCGCCGTCCGGCATGGCGGGCCAGTACAACTCCGCCTTCGCCCTGGTGAAGCAGCTCGCGCTGGCGATCGGCCCGGCGGTGGGCGGCCCGATGGGGGCCTCGCTGCACGGCCCGTACGTCGTGACGTTCCTGCTCTTCTCGCTCGGCATCACCGTCCTGGCCGTGCGGCTCGGACGGCAGCTCACCCCCGTACAGAACCAGCCGTCGCTCGCGAGGAGCCGGGTGGTCGCGCAGGGTGGGGCTCCTGCCGAACCGGTGCCCGCCGGCGCCTGACCGCCGGGCCCGCGGGACGGACGCGGATCATGACGGCCGCCATCACGGAGTGACGTGGTGGCGGCCGTTTCGTGTGCGCGGGGCGGGTCTCAGCGGATGCCGGTCAGCAGGTTGGCGGTGAAGGGGAGGGTGGCGGCGCCGTCGGGGGCGGTGTGGCCGGCGAGCCGGGTGCGGACCGCACGGCCGGCGCGCAGGAGTGCTTCCTCGCCCCCGGTGTCGACGATCGCCTGCCCCCAGGATGTGGACGAGAGCTGGCCGGGGGCGTACGCGTCGAGGGGCGGGAAGGGCGGAGAGCCGCTCGGGGGTGCCGGAGAACGCGCCCTCGTAGTCCGCCGCGAGTCCCTTGCCGCCGTACTCCTCGACCGCCTCGTACTGGGCGACGAAGTACGGGATGAGGTCTCTGGCGGCCCACGCGGTGGCGGCGAAGCGGCCGTCGGGGCATGTCACGCGGGCCGCTTCCGCGAAGGCCGCGTGGAGGTCGGGGAAGAACTGGACGCCCTGCTGGCACACGACCGCGTCGAAGGCGGCGTCCTCGTAAGGGAGTGCTTCGGCGGGGGCGACGGTGAACCGGATGTCCGGGTACATGCGGGGCGCGCGCTCCACGGCCATGCCGATCATGCCCGCGTTGACGTCCGCCCCCGAGACCCGGCCGGCGGGGCCGACCCGGGCCGCCGCCGCGCGGGCCGCGAAGCCGGTGCCGCAGGCCAGGTCGAGCACCTTGGCGCCGGGGTACAGGTCGACCGCGTCCAGGATCGCTTCCACGAAGGGCGCCATGAACGGTGCCGCGTACCGCTCGTAGCGCTCGGGGCCACTTCCTTTGAGCTGAAAGCCCGATTCGTCTGCCATGGGGAGCTCTTAGCACCGGCCGGGCCGCTCGGCCAGGGGACGCGCGGCATGTGTCCGGCCCGCGGTTCGGTGCCAGGCGTACGGGACCGGTTCCAGAACGTGGCGGGACCGGTTCCGGAAGTCAGCGGGACCGGTCCCGGAAGTGAGGACTCGGTACCCGGCGCGCGGGATGGCGTACGCGGCGCGCGGAATCAGTTCCCCGCGCGGGGGAGTGCGAACTCGCACCACACCGCTTTGCCACCGCCCGGTGTGCGGCGGGAGCCCCAGCCGGAGGCGATCGTCGCCACGATCGCGATGCCGCGGCCCGCTTCGTCGCCGGGCTCCGCGCGGCGGCGGCGCGGCAGGTGGTCGTCTCCGTCGGTGACCTCGATGATCAGGCGGCGGTCGGTACGGCGCAGACGCAGGCGCATCGGCGGGGTGCCGTGCTGGAGCGAGTTGGCGACGAGTTCGCTGGCGGCCAGGACGCCGAGGTCGTGCAGATCGTTGGAGAAGCGCCAGCTCGCCAGCACACCGGAGGCGAAGGCACGCGCGCGTGGGGCCGCTTCCATACCGCCGAGCAGTTCCAGGGCGGCGTTGCGGAAGAGCTCGCCGTCGGAGCCCGTACGGGAGGGGTGCTGGAGGACCAGGACGGCGACGTCGTCGTCGTGGTCGGCCGTGACGCCGGCCGCGCGGACCAGGCGGTCGCAGATCACCTGGGGGCTGCCGGTGGCTCCGGCGAGGGCGCGTTCCAAGGAGGCGATGCCCTCGTCGAGGTCCTCGTCGCGGCGCTCGACCAGGCCGTCCGTGTAGAGGACGGCGGTGGAGCCGGGGCCCAGCGGCACCGAGCCGGAGGCGTGCAGCCAGCCGCCGGTGCCGAGCGGGGGCCCGGTCGGTTCGTCGGCGCGGTGGATGGTGCCGTTCTCGTCGCGGACCAGGATGGGCAGGTGGCCCGCGGAGGCGTACACCAGCCGGCCCTCGTTCGGGTCGTGGATCGCGTACACACAGGTGGCGATCTGGTTGGCGTCGATCTCGGTGGCGAGGCCGTCGAGGAGTTGCAGGACCTCGTGCGGCGGCAGGTCGAGACGGGCGTACGCGCGCACGGCCGTACGGAGCTGGCCCATGACGGCGGCGGCGCGGACCCCGCGGCCCATGACGTCGCCGATGACGAGCGCGGTGCGGCCGCCGCCGAGGGTGATGACGTCGTACCAGTCCCCGCCGACCGCGGCCTCGGTGCCGCCGGGCAGGTAGGTGGCGGCGATGCGCAGGTCGTCGGGCTCCTCCAGTTCCTGCGGGAGCAGGGAGCGCTGGAGGGTGACGGCGGTCTCGCGCTGACGGCGTTCGCTGGCGCGCAGCCGCTCGGCGGCCTCGGCGTGATCGGTGACGTCGGTGGCGAAGACGAGGACGCCGCGGCCGTCGCTCTCGGGGGAGGTGTCGACGGGGGTGCAGGTGAACGTGTAGGAGCGGCCGGTCGACACCTTGCGGGACTTGACCGTGCGGGGCTTGGCGCTGCGCAGGACCTGGTCGAGGAGGGGCAGCAGGCCGAGTTCGTCCAGTTCGGGCAGGGCCTCGCGCGCGGGTGCGCCGGCGGGGCGGGCGCCGAAGGCCGCGGTGTAGGCGTCGTTGACGTACGAGACGCGGTGCTCGGGACCGTGCACGAGGGCGACGAGGGCGGGGACGCGGTCGAGGACGGCGCGCACCGGGAGTTCGTCGACGGCGAGCCCGGGAGGGGTGTCGTCGGTGAGCTGCTCGGCGCGGGCCGCCGGGACGGAGCCTTCCCCGCGCCGGTCCGGGGCGGCCGTGTGTGCGGCCGTGTGCTCGGTCCGCGCTGCGGCGCGGCGCTGCGTTCCGGGGAGCCGGGCGCTCCAGCGCGTGAAGTTCACAGTGGGGAAAGCCTCGTGTTAGAAGGGCGAGCGGTTCACCCGCCCAAAGTCGTGGACCTGTCTGGCAGTCTGACCGACCGGTCTGCATCCGTCAGACGCCGTCCCTGCCGGTGGAGTTCCTCGGTCCGGTCAGGACGACCCCTTCGGGTCGGTCGGAGGCTTTCCCCCGGCCGCCAGTTCGAACTCCGCACGGGGGTGTTCGAGCGAACCGAGGGACACGATCTCCCGCTTGAAGAGACCCGCCAGGGTCCATTCGGCGAGCACACGGGCCTTGCGGTTGAAGGTCGGCACCCTGCTGAGGTGGTAGACGCGGTGCATGAACCAGGCAGGATAGCCCCTCAGCTTGCGCCCGTAGACGTGTGCGACTCCCTTGTGCAGGCCCAGGGAGGCGACCGAACCCACGTATTTGTGCGAGTACGTCTCCAGCGGCTCACCCCGCAGGGTGTGCGCGAGGTTGTCGCCGAGGACCTTCGCCTGGCGCACGGCGTGCTGGGCGTTGGGCGCGGTCTCCTTGCCGGGCTCCGCGGTCACGTCGGGCACCGCCGCCGCGTCTCCCGCGGCCCACGCGTGCGTGACGCCGTCGACGGCGAGCTGGGGGGTGCACTTGAGGCGGCCCCGCTCGTTGAGGGGGAGGTCGGTCGCGGCGAGGACGGGGTGCGGTTTGACGCCGGCCGTCCACACGACGGTGCGGGTCGGGAAGCGCGCGCCGTCACTGAGGACGGCGATCCGGTCCGCGCAACTGTTGAGGCGGGTCTCCAGGCGTACCTCGATGTTGCGCCTGCGCAACTGGCTGACGGTGTACCTGCCCATCTCCTCGCCGACCTCGGGCAGGATGCGGTCCGAGGCCTCGACGAGGATCCACTTCATGTCCTCGGGCTTGAGGTTGTGGTAGTACCGCGCGGTGTAGCGGGCCATGTCCTCCAGCTCGCCGAGCGCCTCGACGCCGGCGTAACCGCCTCCCACGAAGACGAAGGTCAGGGCCGCGTCGCGGATCGCGGGGTCGCGGGTGGAGGAGGCGATGTCCATCTGCTCGATGACGTGGTTGCGCAGGCCGATGGCCTCTTCGACCGTCTTGAAGCCGATGGCGAGGTCGGCGAGTCCGGGGATCGGCAGGGTGCGCGAGACCGAGCCGGGAGCGAGCACGAGTTCGTCGTACGTGATCTGCTCGGCGCCCGCGCCCTCCTCCTCGGTGGCGAGCGTTATGAGCGTGGCGGCGCGTTTGGCGTGGTCGATCGACCGGACCTCGCCGATGACGATCCGGCAGCGGTCGAGGACCCTGCGCAGCGGAACGACCACGTGACGCGGCGAGATGGAGCCCGCGGCTGCCTCGGGAAGGAACGGCTGATAGGTCATGTACGGGTCGGGCGACACGACCGTGATCTCGACCTCGCCCCGCTTCAGTTCGGGCTTGAGCTGCCGCTGGAGGCGCAGGGCGGTGTACATCCCGACGTAGCCGCCGCCGACGATGAGAATGCGCGCACGTTCCTTCACCATCCCATGACGCACCCCGCTCCGGAGTTTGTCCACAGCCCCGACAATTTGTGTGACCGGTCGCCGACAACGTGCAGAGTTGGCCGATTTGCCGGACTCTAGGGAAAACCCGCAGGTCATGGTGGGTGAGGGGGGTACTCGGACAGGGCGCAACCGGGATGAAACGGGTCCGTACTCCGATCGGGGGGCGCTCCGTGCGGAACCTGCCCCTTCTGAATTGACCCCCTCTCAACTATGTTCGTGTGTCGACGGGGTGTAGGGGGATGCGCTCGGCGAGTCCGTACGACGGGCTCGCGCACAAGCTTGTTCCACGCGCTCCGGTCTGTCGATGGCGGGGAGAGTCTCCGGGGGGAGACGTCATTACCGGGGGAACGCTTATGCATATTCAGGACTCTCATTGGGCTTCCGCGTCAGCCATCGCACCTGGTGGTGCGATCGGCGCGGCGGCGACGAGCGGCAACGGCCGCGGTCCGGCGGACGGATCGCGCACGACGCCGCTGCGTGTGGACGCACAGCGCAATCTGGAACATGTACTGCGCGCGGCGCGCGAGGTCTTCGGCGAGCTGGGGTACGGCGCGCCGATGGAGGATGTCGCGCGACGGGCGAGGGTCGGTGTCGGCACGGTGTACCGGCGCTTCCCGAGCAAGGACGTCCTCGTACGCCGGATAGCCGAGGAGGAGACCTCTCGGCTGACCGACCAGGCCCGCTCCGCGCTCGGGCAGGAGGACGAGCCGTGGTCGGCGCTCTCGCGCTTCCTGCGGACGTCGGTGGCCTCGGGTGCCGGACGGCTGCTGCCGCCGCAGGTGCTGCGGGTCGGTGTGGCCGAGGACGGTCCCGAGCACGACGAGGCGCGGGTGCCGCAGCAGCGGTCCCAGCCCGCGCCGGAGCTGCGGCTCGTCGAGCGGCGGACGGCTCCCGAGGACGAGCAGGTGATCGCCGAGGTGGACGACGCCGGTGCGGCGGCGCTGCTGGAGGTGGTCGGGCGGCTCGTCGACCGGGCGCGTGCGGCGGGCGAGTTGCGCGCCGACGTCACCGTGGCGGACGTCCTGCTGGTCATCGCGACCGCGGCCCCTGCGCTGCCGGACGCGGCCCAGCAGGCGGCGGCCTCGGCCCGGCTGCTCGACATCCTGCTGGAGGGCCTGCGCTCGCGCCCCGCGTGAGCCGGACCGAAGGCGGTCACGGCGCGGACGAGTTGCGGCCGCGCGGGCGTACGGAAGCACGAAGGCACTCCGGGGCACGAGAACGCCCCGCGTGCGCGGGGCCGGTGTCCGTGGGCGCCGGTGTCCGTGGGCGCCGCCGCGCGCCCGACCGTTCGTGAGCACGGTCGTTCGTGAGCACGGGAATGCTCCCGGGACGAGTGAGGTCACTCGCCCCGGGAGCATCGTGCTTTCGGCGGGAGAGAGGTCACCCGCCCCGAGACCATCGCGCTTCCGGGGCCGCTCGGCGCCGCTCCGGTGCGGAACGCCCGCTTCCGTGCGGGCGGCGACTGTTGACCATTCCCCGAACGGGTGATGGTTAGTACTCCAGAGCGACAAGTCCCCTCGGACGAGTGGTTGGTCCGTACGAGCACGTTCCGGCCACGCAGCCTGTGGCACTCTGGCCCCGTATTCGGGTCCGAGTGTGCAGGCGGGGGCTTTCCGCGATGAGTGTGGACGGGCGGGACGAGTCACCCGGTGACGGTGGCGCCGACGGCGGCACGGAAACGGGCGGTTCACCGTCACGGCAGGTGCCGAGCCAGGGCGGCCCGTACGGCGGAAGCCTGTACGACGGAGGCCCGCACGGCGAAGACCGGGACCCGAGCGGCGATGCGCCGGACGGCGAGGCCCCGGGCGTCGATGACGACGACCCGCCCCGTGACCGCCCCGACGCCGGAACGGCCGAGGTCGGCGTGCCCTCGCAGCGTGACCGGTGGGACCTGCGCGAGAGCGGGATTCTGCCGCCCCCGCGGGAGCCGGCGTCCCCGGTGGCACCACCCGCCGACGCCGGTCTGATCGAGCGGATGCGCGCGGGCGACGACACGGCGTACGCGGAGCTGTACCGCCGGCACGCCGAGGCCGTCCGCCGTTACGCCCGCACCTGCTGCCGCGACGCGCACACCGCCGACGACCTCACGGCCGAGGTGTTCGCCCGCATGCTCCAGGCCGTACGCGGCGGCAGCGGCCCCGAGCACGCCGTGCGCGCGTATCTCCTCACCACCGTCCGCCGGGTCGCCGCCAACTGGACGAGGACGGCCAGGCGGGAGCAACTGGTCGACGACTTCGCCGTGTTCGCGGCGCAGGCCGCCCGCGGATCCGAGGTCTCCGACGGCGACACCCTCGACCTCGGCGCGGACGTGCGCGCGATGCACGAGGCCGAACAGTCCATGGCCATGCGGGCCTTCCGCTCGCTGCCGGAGCGCTGGCAGGCCGTGCTGTGGCACACCGAGGTCGAGGACGAGTCCCCGAGCGAGGTCGCCACGCTCTTCGGTCTCGACGCGAACGGCACCCGGGTGCTGGCCAGTCGCGCCCGCGAGGGGCTCAGGCAGGCCTACCTCCAGGCGCACGTGAGCACCACGCTCACCAGGGACGAGGAGTGCGCGCGCTACGCCGACCGGCTCGGCGCCTACGCCCGCGGCGGCCTGCGCACCCGTGCCGAACGGGGCCTGCGCAAGCATCTGGAGGAGTGCGCCGGGTGCCGTCTGGCCGCCGGCCAGATCAAGGAAGTGGCCGGCGGGATCCCCGCGGTCGTGCCGGTCGCGGTCATCGGCTGGTTCGGTGCCGCCGGGTACGCGAAGGCGGTCGCGCTCATCGCCGGGGGAGCCGGAGCGGGTGCGGCCGGAGCCGCGGGAGCGGCGGCCGTGGCCGGCGGCGGGTCGGGAGGTGCGAGCGCCGGAGGCGGCGCCGCGGTCTCCGAGGGGCTCGGCGCGCCGGTCAAGGCCGGTATCGCCGCGGGTGTCGTCGCGGTGGCCGCGGCGGCGGTGGCACTGTCGCTGGTCGGCAACGGCAGCCCCGCCCGGCGTCCGGAGGCGGGACCGCCCGCCTCGCCCGCCGTCGAAGCGCCGGTGACCCCGCCGTCGCCGTCCGGGAAACCCCCCGCGCCGAAGCCACCGGCGGTGGCGCACGGGCCGGCGCCCGCCCCGCCCCCCTCGGCCGAGCCGAAGCCCGCCCCGAAGCCGACACCGAACGCCGCCCCGAGCCCGAGTCCGCGCCCCACGCCGACCCCGGCCCCCACCCCGGCTCCGCTGCCGAAGCCACCCCCGCCGAAGCCCGACCCTGAGCCCGCACCGACACCTCCCCCACCCGCCACCGTCGTGTACCGGTGGAGCGACCTGGACTACGACGTCGTCGGTGACCACACCGAGCCGGAGATGCGGATCGGGGAGAGCAGTTGGGTGTGGCAGCGCCACAGGATGAGCATCGGGGACACCCGGTACGCGTACGGCGTGACCGTCCACGGCCGGTCCTCGGTCACCGTCGACCTCAACCGCGACTGCGACTCGTACGATGCTCTGGCCGGTGTCGACGATCTGATGCTGGGTCTGGGCAAGGTGCGCTTCTCCGTCTACGCGGACGGGTCGCGGCTGTGGCGGTCACCGCTGATCGAGGGCGGCGACCCGGCGGTCCCCGTCCATGTGAACCTCACCGGCCACCGGACGGTCCGCTTCGTCGTCGAACCCGACAGTCCGTTCGACTCGACGACGCTGGGCGACTGGGCGGAGTCGGAGTTCGTGTGCCGGTGAGCGCCTACCCCGCGGAGTACGCCTCGACTGCCCGGGCCAGCTCGCCGAGGGCCACTTCCTGGGTGTAGCCGGAGCCGCGGGCGCGCTCGGACTCGTAGCGTTCCGCGCCGAGGGCCGCGAGGGCCGCGGCCTCGGTGTGCCGCACGTCGGCGCTCTCGCGGACGGGACGCAGATCCCCGCCGCGCCAGCCCGTACCCGCGGCCACCAGCCGCACCGCCACCGCGTGGGCGCCCAGCTCGCCGAAGAGACGCGCGGCTCCCTCGACGACGGCGGACGCCACGACGTCCGCGCACCGCGCGTCCATCGCGTGCCGCAGCGTGGCCCTCAGCTTCCGCAGACCCGCGACCGGGCCGGACTCGGCAGCCGTGATCATGGCGTCGACGCCGTTCAGCCCGACCGTGAACTGCGGTGGCGGGGTGCCGCGGAGACTCTCCTCGCGCGACTTCTCGCACAGTTCGCGCGCGAGGGCGACCTCCCCGTCGTCGAGGACCACCTGGGCGCGCAGCAGGTGGACGAACGCCCGGGAATCCGTCACCCCGTACTGGTCGGCGGCGGCGCTCGCCTCGTCCAGCTTCGCCAGGGCCACGGAACGCTCGCCCGCGCGGTAGGCGATCTCGGCCAGCCGCGCCATGAGGAACGGCACCTCCGCGTACGCCCCCACCTCGTAGGCGAGTCGCAGCGCCTCCGCGTACTCGCCCTTCGCGTCGTCGTACAGGCCGCGCGCCATGGCCGTCTCGCCGGCCGCGCTGCACACCTGGGCGCGCATCCAGCGGTCCCCGACCCGTCGGCTGAGCACGCGCAGTTCCGCCAGGTCCTCGTCCACACCCGGCATACCGCCCGGGGCGTCGACGACCATGTGCGTACGGAACATCAGGGCCACGCCGATCTCCCATTCGCCGCCGAACTCACGGCAGTTGGCGACCGCCGCGTCCATCGCGGGCCCCACGTCGTCCGGATCGCCCAGGAAGTGCGCGGCCATCGGCCAGATGATCCCCGGCATGCGCGCGGCGTCCGGACCGCCCCGCTCGAAGGCACCCCGCACCCGCTCCACGTACTCCCGCAGCCGCTTCTCCCCCCACTCGTCCAGGGGGACGACGTCCACCTTCATGAACAGATGGAGCATGCGCACCCGCATCCGCGTGGCGCGCAACGGGTGCCGTTCCTCGCGCTCGGGATGGTCGAGGAAGACGATCACCGGATCGACGTCTTCGAGCTCGGCGAAAAGGGCGTCACCGCAGTCGGACGCGGAACCGGCGGCCCCCGCCGGACGGCCGTTCGACGGCATGTCGAGCAACGTGCCCAGTTTCAGGACGAGTTCCGTCCACGCGATGGCTTCGTACCGGAAGTTGCGCAGCCACCAGAACCAGCCCATGTCGAGGACGAGGGCACCGGCCTCTTCCTCGTCCCGGGCGGCGAGCGCGCGTTGGAGGGCGGCCCGGATGTTGTCGTGTTCGTTCTCCAGGCGCCGGATCCAGGGGAGTTGGGCGCCCGAGCGCAACCGGGGCTCGGCCTCCGCTGTCAGGGCGCGCACCCACGCGCGGTGGCGCCGCTCGGCCGCGGCGCGCAGTCCGGGGACCTCGGCGGCGCGTTCGGTGGCGTATTCGTGGATGGTCTCCAGCATGCGATAGCGCATCCCGCCGCCCGCGTCGCCGCCTTCGCCGCCATGGCTCCAGGCGTTTCGAAGACCGTCGTCGTGCCCGTACGGAGGACTGTCGCCGCCTGTGCCGGCCGGGGTGGCGACGAGGAGGGACTTGTCGACGAGCGCGCCGATGAGGTCGGCGGCGGGGCCGGTGCACACGGCCTCCGCTGCGGCCAGGTCCCAGCCGCCCGCGAACACGGAGGCCTCGCGCAGCACGGTCCGCTCCCGTTCGTCGAGCAGATCCCAGGACCAGTCGACGACGGCGCGCAGGGTCTGCTGGCGGGGCAGCACCGTGCGGCTGCCGGAGGTCAGCAGCCGGAAGCGGTCGTCGAGCCGGTCGGCGATCTGCCGCGGGGTGAGCAGCCGCAGCCGGGCCGCGGCCAGCTCGATGGCCAGGGGCAGGCCGTCGAGCCGTCGGCAGATCTCGTCCACGGCGGCGGAATCGTGCAGCGCGGTGGCGGCGTCGGGGCGCACCACGGAGGCCCGCTCCATGAAGAGGCGGCGCGCGGGGTCGGGCGGGAGCGGCTCGACCGGGCGCACCAACTCGCCGGGGATGCCGAGGGGTTCGCGGCTGGTGGCGAGGATCGTGAGCCCCGGGCAGCGGGTCAGCAGGGTCTCGGCGAGTTCGGCCGCCGCGTCGATCACGTGCTCGCAGTTGTCGAGGATCAGGAGCTGGCTGCGCGGGGCGCAGTACGCGACGAGCAGGGCGACCGGGTCGTCCTGCGCGACCGCCATCTCGTTCGTGATCAGGGCGGTCTCGCGCAGACCGAGGGCGCTGACGACCACGCCCGGGACCGCCTCGGGGCGGTCGAGCGGGGCCAGCTCGACCAGCCACGCCTGGGCGAGCCCGGCGGCGGCTTCCTCGGCGAGGCGGGTCTTCCCCGAACCGCCCGGTCCGGTCAGCGTGACCAGTCGGGCCCTCCGTACATCCGAACGGATGGCCCCGACCTCGCGTTCCCGTCCCACGAACGAGTTCAGCCGGGGCCGGATGTTGCCGGTTCGCTGGGCACGGGAGGGGTCCCCGGGGCGAGGGCCGGGGGTCGCCCCGGCGCCGTCCGCTCCGGATGCGGGCTCCCGCGGTCCGCGCCTGTCTCGAGGGTCCCGTGGGTCTGGTGGGTCCCGTGGGTCCAGCAACGCGGCGTGCAGGTTCCGGAGCTCCGGCCCGGGGTCCGCGCCGAGACCGTCCCCGAGTGCACGGCGTACGTCCTCGTACGCGGCCAGCGCGTCGGCGCCCCGACCGCTTTCTCGCAGGGCGCGGATGAGCAGAGCGTGCAGCGCCTCGTCGTACGGGTGAGCCGTCGTCAGTTCCTTCAGCTCCGGTACGACGTCGGCGGCGCGGCCGAGCAGCAGGTCCGCCTCGACGCGGCTGCGGGTCGCCTCCAGGCGCAGGGCCTCGGGGCGGGTCGCGGCGGTGCGGTCGGGGAGGTCCGCGAGGGCGGGGCCGCGCCACAGGGCGAGGGCTTCGCGCAGGCGGGCGGCGGCGGTTCGGGGGTCGCCCTCGTCGAGTGCGGTCCTGCCCTCCGTGACGAGTCGCTCGAACACGAACAGGTCCACGTCGTCGCGGGTGGCGTGGAGGCGGTAGCCGCCGGGCTCGGAGGTGACCGTGTCCTTGCCGATGGCTCGGCGGAGACGGCCGATCAGGGCCTGCAGGGCCGCGGGGGCGTCCTGGGGTGGGGTGTCCGCCCATACCTCGTCGATGAGGGTGTCCGGGGAGATGGTTCGGGTGGGGTGCTGGGCCAGGGCCGTGAGCAGCGTGCGTACCCGGGGGCCGCCCACCGCGACGAGGGTTCCCCGGTCGTCCTCCGCCTGGGCAACCCCCAGAATCCTGTACCGCACGCCCCCATTCTCACCGCCCACCCGCCCGGGGTCACGGCGTTGCTCCGCTCCGCCGCGTCGGCTCCCCGTCTTCCTCGGCCCGCCCGGCGTCCGCCACCCCACCAAAACCGTCTCTCGCCCCCTCCGCCCCTACCCTCCCCCAAGGTCTCGGCTTCGCTCGACCAGGGGGGACCCCCATCGAACCCGGGGCTCCGCCCCAGACCCCGCTCCTCAAACGCCGGAGGGGCTGGATTTTCCCGGCCGGCACTGAAATTGGACCCGCAACCGGGATCGCGCGGGAAGCCTCGCTGAGCTTTCTCCGGTCGGATCGGACCCGCAACCGGGGTCCGGTGGGAGGGACGGGAACGGCCGTCACCACGCACTCGCAACCGGGAGCGCGCGGAGGGGGGCCGACACGGCCACCACGATGCACCCGCAGCCGGCCGCGCACGGGAGGGGACGTGCCGGTACATCAAATGCCCGCAGGCCGAACGGATCGGAACCAACCCCCACCTCGAAACCCCGGGGGGATCCGTTCGGATGCGGGCGGATGTACCGGCGCGGCCCCGACCCACCACCGGACCGGAACCGCGACGTTCAGGCCTGCCGTGCCCCCGCCCCCAGCGCCCGCCCCTGCGGCACTATCCCCGCGGGGACCGCGCGCTGGCGGGCCGGTGTGCCGGTCCAGCACGTGCCGCGACGCGCCAGCAACCGCCGCAGCCACAGTTCGAGCGAGACCAGATCCGCCAGCCCGTCGAGCGGCAGCGGCGCCCCCTCCGCGGCCGAACGCAGCGCCTTGCGGACGACGCGCGCCTCGACGAGCCCCGCCTGCGCGAGCAACGGCGTGTCGAACAGGGAGACGAGGGAATCCGCGGCCACCCGCACGCCCGTCCGGGCCGCCGCGGTGGAGGACGCCTGGGACGGAGCCCCCCACCCGGGGGGCAGATCGGCCACCCCGGCCCCCTCCAGCACCGTACGGAGAATCGCCGCCCGCGCCCCGGGCTGCACCCGCAGCGCCTCCGGCAGTTCACGGCAGGCCCGGACGACCTGGTTGTCCAGGAACGGCGTGTGCAGCCGCTGGAAGCGGATCTCGGCGGCCTGCTCCAGGACACGGATGTCGGCGGCGTGGCGGGCGAGCGCGGCGCGGGCGCGGAAATCCCCCGGCCGCTGCCCGGGGGAGACGTTCGGCCGCCCTCCGCCTCCTTGGAGACGAACCGATACTTCAGCCAGTGCCTCCCCGGTCAGCCAGCGCGCCGCCGGCCCGGGTCTCGCCCAGCTCAGCGCGGCCAGCGAGGCGCCGACCGCGCCTCCGGAGTCCTCGAACCGCCGGTGCAGCAACTGCTCGGCGAGGACGTCGACCCCGGTGCGGTACGGCGTACGGGCGAGCTTGCGCGCGGCACCGTACACGCGCGCGGGAACCATCACCGAGCCGTCGGCCTTCGTCAGCGCGGCGACGGGACGCACCAGGTGGCGCCGTTTGCGGTCCATGAGCAGGTCGGCGAGCCGGGCCGGGTGGGCGTCCAGCACCTGCCGCGCGCCGTAGCCCGTGAAGTGGTCCGCGCTGCCGGAGGCGAGCCGCGCGCGGTGGCGTGCCGCGGTCACCAGGGAGGGCCCCGGCTCGTCGGTCAGCGGCCCCTCCAGGTCCGCGTAGGGGAGCGTCTCCTCGCCCCCTGCGACGACCACTTGGTGCAGCCGGGGGTTCGCGGCCAGCGTCCCGGCCCGCTCCAGTTCGGCCTCGCGCCCGCGCACGGCGAGGTCGTTGAAGGTGACCGCCAGGAGCCGTTCCCCGGCGCCGGTGCCGTGTCCGAGGACCGTGCCGGGCGCCCCGGGAAGGCCGGCGGCGAGCAGCGCGAGGGTCCCCGAGGCGAGCCCCCCGGAGAGGTCGGCCCCGATGCCGGGCACCGGCGTCCCGCGGGCGGCCCGCCGCTCGGCGGGTCCCATGCCGGGCACGGGCCCGGGGTCCACGTCGGTGCCGGGCACATGGCGGGGAGCGGCGAGGCGGGCGCGGACGGCCTCCACCAGGGCGTCCCGTACGGCGTCCACGGCGATCGCGGGATCGGCGACGGGCGCGGCGACGGCGAGGGAGGCGACGGGTTCGTACCCGGCGATCTCGCGTGCTCCGGCCCGCAGGATGAGCGTGTGGCCCGGCGGAATGCGGCGCACGCCCTCGTACGGCGTGGAGTCGTGCACCGCGGCCGGTACGTCGGGGGCGGCGAGCATGGCGGCGAGGTGGCCGAAGTCGAGGTTGGCCTCGATGAGGTCGGCGAGCGGGAGGGCGGCGGTGGCGTAGGCCGTGCCGCCTGCCCAGGGGGTGTAGAACACGGGCCGGGCACCGGCGAGGTCGCCGCAGACGGTGACGCGGCGGCCGACCTGGACGACCGCGGTGTAGCTGCCGGACCAGTTGGTGAGGTGGCGGAGTGCTCCGCCGCGCGCGGCGAACAGTCCGACGCGCAGTTCGTCGTCGGAGGCTCCGCAGGTGCCGAGGACGGCGATGCGGTTCTCCGCGTCGGCCTTCACCACGCGCACCTCGTCGGGCCGCCAGTCGCCGACGGCCCACAGCGGATCCGGGTCGCCCCAAAGGAGTTGGGAGCCGACGGGGTGAACGGTCTCGCCGTTGTTGCCGGTGGCGCCCGCCGAGCCGATCCCAGGCGCTCTGACGACGGTGCTGCTCCACCCCACCAACCATCGCATCGCCGCCTCCACAGGCTGTGGACAACCAGTGCACCGTACGAACTCGGCACCATGCTGCCACGAAGGAGGCGTACGGGAGGGCCCCTGCGGCGGCTTGCGCTCCCCGGAGTGCGCCCCCACGTGACCGCCCGCGCCGCCGCGCTGGGGACGGTTACCGGCAAATACCCTTCATACAGGGCCTGTTGAGGGAAATGACGGGCGCCGCACCGCACCGGAGGAAAATCCACTCCGGACCGCCACCGAACGGGTCCCCGACCCAGAGGACACCGTCCGCCCGGCGGACTCCCGGCCCACGGGACGCCTTCCGCCCGGCAGTTGGCCCGGTTCATCCCCCGCGGCGCCCATGCCCACCGCACCCCCGCACCCGCCCCAACCGAGCCGCGCGGGCATCCGGCGAACCCGGCGCCCGCGCGAGGCGCACCTCGCGCACCACGGCCCCCGACGGTTCGACGCGAATGCGCCCCCGATACGCTCCCTCAGGACGCCCTTCGCGCCCTCAACTCACATGGTGGGAGCACTGATTGCCCTCAGGAGGGGCCATCGATTTTCGGCCAAATCGGCGAGCGGTCGACGGGCACGGACACGCTCCGTACAGGCCTTGCGCACCACTTCGGCAACGCACAGTCCGGGAGGCGGAGTTCGCCCCCCGGACCGGTCCGCCGCCCGCGGGGATGTAGGCGGCGGTGTCCCCCAGCCCACTGGATCCAGTACAGCGGGCCGACCCACGCACGTTCCATGGAAGCGCTCCCCGCCGTGGCCGGAGTAGAGCGCACGGACGGGCGCACAGCCACACAACAGGAGCACGCCGCGACAGTCCGTACAGTCGTACGGACCACAATCCCGCCAACCGGACGTACACCCCTTAACGCTGGGGATCGGGCGAACTACGCTGAGTTTACGAATGCCGCGTGGTTATGCCACCGCGGCAGCCGTCTGTGTCGAGGGGTGGCGCATGTCCAGGGAGCAACGCGGGCCGAACGAAAAACTCGGCGCCGTTCTCGCCCTCGCGGGAATCAGCAACGCAGGACTCGCGCGTCGCGTCAACGATCTTGGCGCTCAACGCGGGTTGACTCTTCGCTACGACAAGACGTCGGTGGCGCGCTGGGTGTCGAAGGGCATGGTGCCGCAGGGCGCCGCGCCGCACCTCATCGCGGCCGCCATCGGCCAGAAGCTCGGCCGTCCCGTGCCGCTCCACGAGATCGGCCTGGCGGACGCGGATCCCGCGCCGGAAGTGGGTCTCGCCTTCCCCCGTGACGTCGGGCAGGCGGTGCGGTCGGCGACGGAGCTGTACCGCCTCGACCTCGCCGGGCGCCGGGCCGGCGGCGGCATCTGGCAGTCACTGGCCGGCTCCTTCGCCGTGAGCGCCTACGCGACACCCGCCTCACGCTGGCTGATAACCCCGGCCGACAGTTCGGTGGCGCGCGAGGTGAGTCCGGGCGAGGACTCCGGGGCGCCGCTGAAAGTCGGCCACAGCGATGTGCTGAAGCTCCGCGAGGCTGCCGAGGACGCGAGGCGCTGGGACTCCAAGTACGGGGGCGGTGACTGGCGTTCGTCGATGGTGCCCGAGTGTCTGCGGGTCGAGGCGGCACCCCTGCTGCTCGGCTCCTACTCGGACGAGGTCGGCAGAGCGCTGTTCGGGGCGTCCGCGGAGCTCACCCGTCTCGCGGGCTGGATGGCCTTCGACACGGGCCAGCAGGAGGCCGCCCAGCGGTACTACATCCAGGCGCTGCGGCTGGCCCGCGCGGCCGCCGACGTGCCCCTCGGGGGCTACGTCCTGGCGTCCATGTCCCTCCAGGCGACCTACCGGGGCTTCGGCGACGAGGGCGTCGACCTCGCCCAGGCCGCGCTGGAGCGCAACCGCGGTCTCGCCACGGCCCGCACCATGAGCTTCTTCCGGCTCGTGGAGGCACGTGCCCACGCGCGTGCGGGCGACGCCCAGGCGGCCGGCGCGGCGCTGAAGGCGGCGGAGGGCTGGCTGGAGCGGGCCCGCGACGGCGACAACGACCCGTCCTGGCTCGGCTTCTACGGGTACGACCGCTTCGCGGCCGACGCCGCCGAGTGCTACCGGGACCTGAAGGCCCCGCGTCAGGTGCGCCGGTTCACCGAGCAGGCGCTGTCGAAGCCGACGGAGGAGTTCGTGCGCTCGCACGGGCTGCGCCTGGTGGTGTCGGCGGTCGCCGAGCTGGAGTCCGGCAATCTGGACGCGGCGTGCGAGCAGGGCGTACGGGCGGTGGAGGTCGCGGGGCGCATCTCCTCGGCCCGCACCACCGAATATGTGAAGGACCTGCTGCACCGGCTGGAGCCCTACGGCGACGAACCGCGCGTGGTGGAGCTGCGGGAGCGGGCCCGTCCGCTGCTGATGGCCCCGGCCTAGGCCGCCGACGGCTCCGGTCCGGAGGGGAGCGCCCGGCAGCCCGGGCGCGGACAGGGCGCCGCGGTCCCGCGGCGCGAAGAAGACACGGGGCACCGTCCCCGGGTTTGAGGGCATTGTCAGTGGCGCAGTGCACTATCGAGGCCGGGAGGTGGTGCGGATGCGGAGCGCGTACGACTGCGATGTGCTGGTGATCGGCGGGGGGATCGTCGGTCTGTCGACGGCGTATGCCATCACACGGGCGGCACCGGGCACCCGTGTGACGGTGCTGGAGAAGGAGCCGGGACCCGCCCGCCATCAGACCGGGCGCAACAGCGGGGTGATCCACAGCGGGATCTACTACCGCCCCGGATCCCTGAAGGCGCGGTACGCGGTCAAGGGCGCCGCGGAGATGGTCAAGTTCTGCGCGGAGTACGACATCGCACACGCCGTCACCGGCAAGCTGATCGTCGCGACGGAGAAGTCGGAGCTCCCCCGTCTGCACGGCCTGGTGCAGCGCGGCCGGGAGAACGGCATCCCGGTCAAGGAACTGGGCCCGGCCCAGCTCACCGAGTACGAGCCGGAGGTCCGCGGCCTCGCCGCCATCCACGTCGGCACCACGGGCATCTGCGACTACGTGGCGGTGGCCCGCCGGCTCGCGGAGGCCTCCGGGGCGGAGATCCGTTACGGGGCGCGGGTCGTGCGCGCCGACCGCCGCGCCCACCTCGGTGTCGCCGTGCGCACGGCCGACGGGACGATCGTCCGCGGGCGGGTGCTCGTCAACTGCGCGGGGCTGCACTGCGACGAGACGGCCCGGCTCACGGGCGACGACCCCGAGATGCGGATCGTCCCCTTCCGCGGCGAGTACTACACGCTCGCGCGGCCGGAGCTCGTGCGGGGCCTGGTGTATCCGGTTCCGGACCCCGCGTTCCCGTTCCTAGGCGTCCATCTCACCCGGGGAATCGACGGCGGGGTACACGTCGGCCCCAACGCGGTGCCCGCGCTCGCCCGTGAGGGATACGACTGGGGAGTCGTCCGGCCCCGTGAACTGGGCGGGACCCTGTCCTGGCCGGGCTCCTGGCGGATAGCCCGGCGGCACTGGCGCTACGGAGCCGGGGAGCTGCGCCGGTCGGTGTCGAAGGCGGCGTTCACGGAGGCCGTGCGGCGGCTGCTGCCCGCGGTGAACCCGGAGGACCTGGTTCCCGCCGCCGCCGGTGTCCGCGCCCAGGCGGTCCTGCGGGACGGCACCCTGGTCGACGACTTCCTGATCAAGGAGGGCCCGAGGACCGTGCACGTGCTGAACGCGCCGTCCCCCGCGGCCACCGCGTCCCTCCCGATCGGCCGGGAGGTCGCCCGCCGGGCACTGGCGTCACTGGCGGCGGTCTGAACGCTCAGCGCGCCGACCGCGGCGACCCATCCCGGCCACGGCGACCCACCCCTGCCCCTGCCGCGGCCACGGCCACCCACCGGCCGCGCCGCCCCACGGTCGGCCCGCGGACGCCCCGCCGCCGGGGCGGACCGGCCCCCGGCGCCGCGCCCGTAAAATCGACCCCACTGTGTCTGATTTCCTCGACTCCACCGAAGAGACCCGGCCCGCCTCCGCCGAGGACGGCTCGCCGCGTCACCACCGTGCCCAGGGCGAGCCCCGCTTCCCCGGCGGTCCGCAGGCGGATCCCGCCGGCTCGCACTTCGAGCGGCGGATCCGGAGCTTCCAGCCGCGCCGGAGCCGGGTGACGACCGGACAGGGCGACGCGCTGCAGCGACTGTGGCCGAAGTGGGGTCTGGACATCGACGGACGGCGCACGCTCGACCTCGCGGAGCTGTTCGGGGCGGACATCCCCGTCGTGCTGGAGATCGGCTTCGGCATGGGCGAGGCCACCGCGCAGATGGCGGCCGACGACCAGGGGACCGGGATCCTCGCCGTGGACGTGCACACCCCGGGACAGGGCAACCTGCTCAACCTCGCCGAGCGGAACAGTCTGACCAACATCCGCGTGGCCAACGGCGACGCGATCATCCTGCTCCGCGAGATGCTGCCGTCCGCCTCGCTGAACGGCCTGCGCGTCTATTTCCCCGACCCCTGGCCCAAGAAGCGGCACCACAAGCGGCGGCTGATCCAGCCGGAGTTCCTGGACCTCGCCGCGACCCGTCTCGCGCCGGGCGCGCTCGTGCACTGCGCGACGGACTGGGAACCGTACGCCGATCAGATGCTCGACGTGCTGAGCGCGCATCCCGCCTTCGAGAACACCGTGCCCGACGGCGGTTTCGCGCCCCGTCCGGAGTTCCGCCCGCTGACCCGTTTCGAGGGCCAGGGACTGGACAAGGGTCATGTGGTGAACGACCTCCTCTTCCGGCGCGTACAGCATCGAGACCAGCACACCCCGGGCGTCTGACCCGCAGACACCTGCCGGCGTCCACCGGGACATCCCGGGGACCCCGGTTGCCGTCGCGGGCCACGCCCTCCCTCGTTAGGGTCAATGCCGTGGCCATCCATCCGCCGTACCCGAACCGGCCCGGTGCCCCCACCGGGTCTGCGCCAAGACATCCGCACTGGTGGCAGCGTGGTTGGGTGCGGTACGGAGCACTGATCACCCTGCTCGCGATGTCGGGTCTGGTGATCCTCGCCCTCGTCCGCGAACAGACCGGGACCGAGGGCTTCCTGGTCGGTCTCGGGCTGGCCGTGTTCCCCGTGCCGCTGCTCATAGCCGCGTTCCGGTGGCTGGACCGGGTCGAGCCGGGCCCCTGGCGCAACCTGTTCTTCTCCTTCGCCTGGGGCGCCTGCGCGGCCGCGCTCATAGCGATCGTCGCCAACAGCTTCGCGACCCGCTGGATCGCCATGACGACCGCGGATCCCTCGGGCGCCGACACGCTCGGCGCGACCGTCATAGCGCCGGTCGTCGAGGAGTCGGCGAAGGCGGCGGCGGTCCTGCTCGTCTTCCTCTTCCGCAGACGGGACTTCACCGGGATCGTCGACGGTGTCGTCATCGCCGGGGTCACCGCCACCGGCTTCGCGTTCACCGAGAACATCCTCTATCTCGGCACCGCGTTCGGCACCGACCAGCTCAGCGGGGAGAGCGGGATCGCCTCCGTCACCGCGGCGACGTTCTTCGTCCGGGTGGTGATGTCGCCCTTCGCGCATCCCCTGTTCACCGTGCTGACGGGGATCGGCTTCGGCATCGCGGCACTGTCCGCCGAACGCCAGCACGCGCGCCGGGTGCTGCTCCCCCTGACCGGTCTGCTGCTCGCGATGGGCATGCACGCGATCTGGAACGGCTCCTCGGGCTTCGGCCGGTTCGGGTTCTTCGGGGTGTACGCGGCGTTCATGGTGCCCGCGTTCGGGCTGCTGACCTGGCTCGTCGTCTGGACGCGGCAGCGCGAGCTGCGGACCGTCCGCACCGAACTGCCCGTGTACACCGCCGCGGGCTGGCTGGGCGCGGCCGAGCCGTGGGTGCTCGGCTCGATGCGGGCGCGGCAGCTCGCGCGCGAGTACGCCGGACACCACTTCGGGAAGGGCGCGGCACGCTCGGTATCGGAGTACGAGGCGTACGCGACCTCGCTGGCGTTCCTGCGCCACCGGGGACGACGGGGCCGTGCGGGCGCCGACTTCGTCGTACGGGAGCGCGAGTTGCTGGAGGAGCTGTGGCGCCGCCGGGAGATCGCCCGTCCGGCTCTCGCCTACGCGGCCCGCGCCACGGCACCGCTGCCCGCACCACCGCCCTGGCCG
>NZ_JBSFZS010000122.1:0-22466 GCF_053600395.1 Streptomyces sp. NPDC005070
GCCCCTCCGGCGTTTGAGGAGCGGGGGTCCGGGGGCAGCGCCCCCGGGTACGGGACGGGAAGGGGCGGAGGGGGCGAGACTCGTTTGGGCGGGGCCGGGTGGCCGACGGGGCCCCTCCGGGGTGAGAGGCGAGGCCCGGTTGCCGTAACCGTTACGCTGGAGGCGTGGCAGTCGTCGATGTTTCCGAAGAGCTCAAGTCCCTCTCCTCGACCATGGAGTCGATCGAGGCCGTCCTGGACCTCGACAAGCTGAGGGCAGATGTCGCCGTGCTCGAGGAGCAGGCGGCCGCGCCGTCCCTGTGGGACGACCCGGACGAGGCGCAGAAGATCACCAGCAAGCTGAGCCACCTCCAGGCGGAGGTCAGGAAGGCCGAGGCGCTCCGCGGGCGTATCGACGATCTGAGCGTGCTCTTCGAGATGGCCGAGGAGGAGGACGACCCGGACACCCGTGCCGAGGCCGACGCCGAGCTCGTCTCCGTCAGGAAGGCGCTGGACGAGATGGAGGTCCGTACCCTCCTGTCCGGCGAGTACGACTCCCGTGAGGCCGTCGTCACCATCCGTGCCGAGGCCGGCGGCGTCGACGCCTCCGACTTCGCCGAGAAGCTCCAGCGCATGTACCTGCGCTGGGCCGAGCGCCACGGCTACAAGACGGAGCTGTACGAGACCTCGTACGCGGAAGAGGCGGGCATCAAGTCCACCACCTTCGCCGTCCACTCGCCGTACGCGTACGGCACGCTCTCCGTGGAGCAGGGCACGCACCGCCTGGTGCGCATCTCGCCGTTCGACAACCAGGGGCGTCGCCAGACCTCCTTCGCCGGTGTCGAGATCCTGCCGGTGGTCGAGCAGACCGACCACATCGAGATCGACGAGTCCGAGCTGCGGATCGACGTGTACCGCTCGTCCGGCCCCGGCGGCCAGGGCGTCAACACCACCGACTCCGCGGTGCGCCTGACCCACCTGGCCACCGGCATCGTCGTCTCCTGCCAGAACGAGCGGTCGCAGATCCAGAACAAGGCCTCCGCCATGAACGTTCTGCAGGCCAAGCTCCTCGAACGGCGCCGGCAGGAGGAGCAGGCCGCGATGGACGCCCTCAAGGGCGACGGCGGCAACTCCTGGGGCAACCAGATGCGTTCGTACGTCCTGCACCCGTACCAGATGGTCAAGGACCTGCGCACGGAGTTCGAAGTCGGCAACCCCGAGGCCGTGTTCGGTGGCGAGATCGACGGCTTCCTGGAGGCCGGAATTCGCTGGCGCAAGCAGCAGGAGAAGTAGGAACACGACAGAAGCGGTGCGGGCGGACGTTCCCCGCCCCCGCTGAAACCTCTTTGTCGACAAGGCAACTGCCGCCCGCCGGGCGGCAGTTGCCTTCGTTTGTAGGGGCTGTGTGGGTTTTCCGTCACAGTCACATGTCCCCAGGCCAGGCAAACGATGCCGTTCCGGACATCGCGTACGCAACGACCTTGACGCTGCTTTGAAAACTGGGAAGGGTGACGGGTGGCATGCGTATCACCGGGGCGCATGTGAACCGGGGGGTCGAACGAAATCCCCTGTGACGCCGTGGCTCCGGACGCTGCTCCATTGACGATCAGCTACTGGGGGTAGCAGGCAGATGACCAAGAAGACGCGGATCCGCTTGGCGCGGATAGCCGCCGGCGCGGTGATTGCCGCCGGTGCCTCACTGACCGCGGCGGGTGCCGCCTCGGCGCTCGACCTCAATGTCGGCCTCACGGCGACCACCGCCGACGACCCGACCCCGACGCCCACCGAGACGGGCATCCCGACCGAGCCCACGGAGGAGCCGACCACGCCCACCGAGGAGCCGACGGAGCCCACGGAGGAGCCGACCGAGCCCACCGAGGAGCCCACGGAGCCCACCGAGGAGCCGACCCAGCCGACCGGGGAGCCCACGGAGCCCACCGGGGAACCCACCTCCGGCAGCAGCACCTCCGCCCCCTCCGGCGGCAGCACGAGCGGCACGGGCGGCAACGACGCCGACCCCAACGGTGGATCCTCCGCGCAGGAGGAGGGCTCCTCGGCCCTCACCGACACCGGTTCGGACACCCAGGCCCAGGGCCAGGACGGCGCGCTGGCAGAGACCGGTGCCGGTCAGACCACGTTCCTGATCATCGGTGCCGCCACGATGATCGCCGGCGGTATCGGCTTCCGCCTGCTGCCGCGCCTCGCGGGCAGCCGCGGCGGTGCGGCCGCCTGACGTTCCACACGTACGACGAAGGGCCCGGAGCAGCTCGCTCCGGGCCCTGCCCGTGCCCGGGGCGACGACGGCCGCGCCGGACCGTCCCCGCGGCGCTCACACCGTCTGGTGGGCCACCAGCGCCAGTGCCGCGATCAGTACCGCGAGAAGCGCGATCAGTGCCATGGGGTTGAGTCCCGCGAAGGGGCTCTCCTGCTGGAGTCGCTGCCGGTTCGCGCGGCATACGGGGCAGCGGCCCTCGCTGACGGGTGCCGCGCAGTTAGCGCATACCAGTCGGTCGTACGTCATGCGCCGGCCCTCCTTGCGACGTCTCCGCATACGCAGCGATCTCGCGTACACGTCGCCCTCTTAACGCTGCGGCGAACGCAACCGTTCCCCTACCACTGTGCCAGGTTCCGCGGATTTCGGCGCGGCCCCCCTTTTTTCCTGCCCCGCCCGGAGCGGCCTCAGCCCCTCGGACCGGGTGTGAATCGCGCCTCAGATCCGTGACAAATCGTGCAAGCCGCGCGCAACCCCGTACGCCGACTGCGCTCGCACACCCGGTTCGCGTATGGTCACGCACACCTACCCCCGGCGACCCGTGGTGCACCCGTGATCCGATTCGACAATGTCTCCAAGGTCTACCCCAAGCAGACCCGCCCCGCTCTCAGGGATGTCTCCCTGGAGATCGAGCGCGGAGAATTCGTGTTCCTCGTGGGGTCCTCCGGCTCCGGGAAGTCCACGTTCCTGCGGTTGATCCTCCGCGAGGAGCGCACCAGTCAAGGTCAGGTGCACGTCCTGGGCAAGGACCTCGCGCGCCTCACCAACTGGAAGGTGCCGCAGATGCGCCGCCAGCTCGGGACCGTCTTCCAGGACTTCCGTCTCCTGCCCAACAAGACGGTCGCCGAGAACGTGGCCTTCGCCCAGGAGGTCATCGGCAAGTCCCGCGGCGAGATCCGCAAGTCCGTGCCCCAGGTGCTCGACCTCGTCGGCCTGGGCGGCAAGGAGGACCGGATGCCCGGCGAGCTGTCCGGTGGTGAGCAGCAGCGTGTGGCCATCGCGAGAGCCTTCGTGAACCGGCCCAAGCTCCTCATCGCCGACGAGCCGACCGGAAACCTCGACCCACAGACCTCCGTGGGCATCATGAAACTGCTCGACCGGATCAACCGGACGGGCACCACGGTCCTGATGGCCACGCACGACCAGAACATCGTGGACCAGATGCGCAAGCGCGTCATCGAGCTGGAGCAGGGCCGTCTCGTCCGTGACCAGGCGCGCGGCGTCTACGGCTACCAGCACTGATCATCGTCCACGGAAAGGTCTGAGGAAGACGCCATGCGCGCGCAGTTCGTTCTGTCGGAGATCGGTGTCGGTCTCCGCCGCAACCTGACCATGACCTTCGCGGTCGTCGTCTCGGTCGCCCTCTCGCTCGCCCTGTTCGGAGGCTCGCTCCTGATGAGCGACCAGGTGAACACCATGAAGGGCTACTGGTACGACAAGGTCAACGTCTCGATCTTCCTCTGCAACAAGAGTGACGCCGAGTCCGACCCGCACTGCGCCAGGGGCGCGGTGACCAGCGACCAGAAGAAGCAGATCGTCGCCGACCTGGACAAGATGTCCACGGTCGTGCAGAAGGTCACCTACGAGTCCTCGGACCAGGCGTACAAGCACTACAAGGAGCAGTTCGGCGACTCCCCGCTGGCCAGCTCCCTCACGCCGGACCAGATGCAGGAGTCGTACCGGATCAAGCTGAAGGACCCGGAGAAGTACCAGGTCATCGCGACCGCCTTCGACGGCCGGGACGGTGTGCAGTCGGTCCAGGACCAGAAGGGCATCCTGGACAACCTGTTCGGGCTGCTCAACGGCATGAACTGGGCCGCGCGCGCGGTGATGGCGATGATGCTCGTCGTCGCCTTGATGCTGATCGTCAACACGGTGCGCGTCTCGGCGTTCAGCCGGCGGCGCGAGACGGGCATCATGCGGCTCGTCGGCGCCTCCGGCTTCTACATCCAGGCGCCGTTCATCGCCGAGGCCGCGGTCGCCGGACTCATCGGCGGCGGCGTGGCCTGCGGATTCCTGCTGATCGCCCGGTACTTCATCATCGATCACGGTCTGGCGCTGTCCGAGAAGCTCAACTTGATCAACTTCATCGGCTGGGACGCCGTGTTGACCAAGCTCCCGCTCATCCTCGCGACGAGCCTGCTGATGCCCGCCCTGGCCGCTTTCTTCGCATTGCGCAAGTACCTGAAGGTGTGACGCATCCCAACAGGGCCGTACCGTCAACCGGCGGTGCGGCCCTTCGCGTTGTCCTAGACTCACCGGCATGTCAGGCCGTGACCTGTTCTGCGAGCCCCGCCGCATCCGCCGCGGGGCGGCCCTGACCTTGGTGTTCGCGAGTGTCCTCGTCGCCGGCGCGGCCACCGGATCGTTCTCCGACACCGCCCGGAAGACCGAGGGCACGACGCCCGGTTCGGCATCCGCGCGCCGTCACGACGAGGTCACCCGGGCCGCCGCCCAGGCGATGGCCGACGGCAAGTCCCCCATGGAGGCCGCCGAACGGGCCGTCAGCCGCAGCGGAGACCGCTGGGGCGCCGTCTACTCCCAGGGCGAGTACGAGGAGTTCGAGGAAGCCCTCGACGGCCAGTACACCGGCGTCGGCCTGTGGGCCCGCCGCGAGCGCGACGGACGCATCGAGGTCACCCGCGTCAGCGCCGGCTCACCCGCGGCCGCCGCGGGCATCCGCAAGGGTGACCTGCTGCGCACCGTCGACGGCGCGAGGGTGGACGGCCGGCCCGTCACCGAGGTGGTCTCGTTACTGCGCGGCGACGCGGACGACGCGACCGCCGGCACCGAGGTCTCCCTCGGCCTGGAGCGCGGCACGCAGTCGTGGAGCCGGACCCTGCGCCGCGCCCGGCTCTCCACGGACTCCGTGACCGTCAGCAGCCTTCCCGGCCGGGTCACCCTGATCAAGGTCGACGCCTTCACCAAGGGCGTGGGCGACGCCGTGCGCACCGCCGTCGGCCGGGCTCCGGACCGGGCCGGGATCGTCCTCGACCTGCGTGGCAACTCCGGCGGGCTGGTCGCCGAGGCCGTCACCACCGCCTCCGCCTTCCTGGACGGCGGCCTCGTCGCCACGTACGACGTGAACGGCGCCGAGCGCGCCCTGCACGCGAACCCGGGCGGCGACACCGTGAGACCCCTGGTCACGCTCGTGGACGGCGGCACGATGAGCGCGGCCGAGCTGCTCACCGGAGCCCTCCAGGACCGTGGACGCGCGGTCGTCGTGGGAAGCCGTACCTTCGGCAAGGGCTCGGTCCAGATGCCGAGCCGGCTGCCCGACGGCTCCGTCGCCGAGCTGACCGTCGGCCACTACCGCACCCCCGCGGGCCGCTCCGTCGACGGCCGGGGCATCACCCCCGACCTGGAGGCGGACAAGGAGTCGCTGCGGCGGGCCGAGACCGTGCTGAGTGGTCTCGGAGACCTTCCCTGACCCGCGGACCGCGGGCCCGGTAATCGGCTTTCCCCCGAGCCCCCCTGTAGTGCGAAAATGGCCAGCACTATGAGCAAGGAAATGTACGTACCGAAGGAGTCCCAGCCCAAGCAGGGCGGCCAGGCCTCCGGCAAGGTCAAGGACGGCAAGCGCAAGATCGTCGCGCAGAACAAGAAGGCGCGGCACGACTACGCGATCGTCGACACCTACGAGGCCGGGCTCGTCCTGACCGGCACCGAGGTCAAGTCGCTGCGCCAGGGCCGCGCCTCGCTGACGGACGGCTTCGTCCAGATCGACGGGAACGAGGCGTGGCTGCACAACGCCCACATCCCGGAGTACAGCCAGGGCACCTGGACCAACCACACCGTGCGCCGCAAGCGCAAGCTCCTCCTGCACCGCGAGGAGATCGACAAGCTGGAGGCGAAGACCCAGGAGACGGGTCACACCATCGTCCCGCTCGCCCTGTACTTCAAGGACGGCCGGGCGAAGGCGGAGATCGCGCTCGCACGGGGCAAGAAGGAGTACGACAAGCGGCAGACCCTGCGGGAGAAGCAGGACCGGCGCGAGTCGGACCGGGCCATCGCGGCGGCCAAGCGGAAGCAGCGCGGCGAGTAGCGGCGGGCCCGCAGGAATAGGCTGGCCTCGTCGTGCGCTGGTCACGTAGGATGGCAACGCACCCCATCGAGGGCGCGGGTTCCTCCCCGGAGGGGCCGAGCTTTGAAAAATCAACATGGGGATGATCGGTTTCGACAGCGGCTGTTGAAGCAGGGGAAGCGTGTCGAGGAAGCGGCAATGATCTCGTAAACCATATGTCGCAAAAAATAATCGCCAATACCAAGAGCGATTCCCAGTCCTTCGCCCTCGCTGCCTAATAAGCAGTGAGTGAGGGACCCTAAAGGGTGTCAGCCCGGGAGTGTTCCCGGCCCGGATCCTGGCATAATCTAGGGAACTAAACCATCGAGCCCGGTCACGGGGTTCGATGGGAAATCAAACAGTGGCTGAGCCCGTCGGCGACTTGTTCGCGTGATCGCCGGGGCTGAGAAAATCACAGCGAACTGCACACGGAGAAGCCCTGATTTTGCACCGTTGGACGCGGGTTCGATTCCCGCCATCTCCACTCATCCCATGTTTTAATTAAATAGCGCCCAATTGAATAGCGTCACGAAGCGTCACGAAGGCCCCGCGGCTCAGGCAGCGGGGCCTTCGTCGTGTTCTCAGGAAGTCAGCGTGCGGGGAGCCGTACTGGCACGCTCCGTCATCCTGGGCGTGAGCAGGGTCGCCTCGGGACAGGGCGTGCCGTTCAGCTTTCTCATCAGCAAGTCGACCGCCCGCCCGCCCACTTCGGCCGACGGAAGGGCGATGGAGGTGACCGGGACACGCAGACCCCCGGCGAGCTCGTCCGGACAGATCGCGGTGACGGACAGATCCGCCGGAACCCGCAGACCGAGCTGCTCGAACGCGTCGATCAACGGCTCCAGGACCGGCTCGTTGTGGACGACGACACCGGTCAACGCGGGCTGCTCGCGCAGAAGTTGCTCGGCGACCCGGCGTGCGGCGGCCGGCGATGCCTCACAGGGGTGGACGGACGAGGCCAGGCCGTTCCGGTCGGCTGCGGCCGTGAACCCCTGCACCACCCGCTGAGCGAACGCCGTGCCCCGCACGTACACCTCGGGCGGCGACCCGACCAGCGCGACGACCCGGTGCCCGAGCCCCGCGAGCCGCTCCACACACAGCTCACCGGCCGCCTTGAAGTCCAGGTCGATGCAGGTGAGACCGCCTGGGGCGGCCGGAAAACCGATGAGCACCGACGGCCGGTCCAGCGCGCGCAGCAGCGGCAGCCGGGGATCGTGGAGCTGGACGTCCATCACGATCAGCGCGTCCACCAGCGCGGTGTCCGCCACCCGCCGCAGTCCCTCCTCGCCCTCCTCCTGGGTGAGCAGCAGGACGTCGTGGTCGTGCAGCCGGGCCGCCGTCACCACCGACACCGCGAACTGCATCACCACCGGCACATGGATGCCCGCACGCAGCGGTACGACCAGCGCCAGGACGTTCGACCGGCTGCTGGCCAGCGCCCGGGCCCCGGCGTGCGGGCGGTAGCCCAGCCGGCGGATGCTCTCCTCGACGCGCTGCCGGGTCTCCTCGGAGATCGGCCGCTTGCCGCTGAGGGCGTAGGAGACGGTGCTCGGGGACACCCCGGCGTGCCGCGCCACATCGGTGATCTTGACCATCACTCCGGCTCCAGTTCGAGGGAGAGGAAGCCCGTCCCGGCGCGGGCCCGTACCTCGCGTCCGCCCGCGGCCAGCCCCCAGGGGGCGGACGGGTCGTCGCAGGACGCGCGCAGGGTGTTCCCCTCGCGCACGACGGTGAAGGTGACCGGGCCGACCGGCACCGGCACCCGGGCGCCGCGCTCCAGGCCGTACGCGCGCAGGGTGACCCCGTCGGCGTGGTCGTACTCGGGGCGGTCGTCCACCGCGCCGACCGGGATCACCGCGCCCGGCCGCACCAGCAGCGGCACGCTCAGGAAACCGTGCCGCTCGCGCACCCAGCGCGGTCCGGTCACCGGCGGCCCGCCGAGGTAGGGCGTCCAGGTGCCCTCGGGCACGTAGTACGAGACGTCCCCCTCGTCGCTGAAGACCGGCGCGACCAGCAGATCCGGGCCCAGCATGTACTGCCGCTCCAGATGCGCGCACCCCGGATCGTCCGGGAACTCCAGGACCATCGCCCGCATCATCGGCACCCCCTCCGCGTGGGCGGTGCGGGCGGCCTCGTACAGATACGGCATGAGGCGGAGCTTGAGCCGGGTGAACAGCCGCAGGACGTCCACGGCCTCCTCGTCGAACAGCCAGGGCACGCGGTACGAGGACGAGCCGTGCAGCCGGCTGTGCGAGGACAGCAGGCCGAAGGCGATCCACCGCTTGAACAGCGCGGGCGTCGGCGTCCCCTCGAAACCGCCGATGTCGTGGCTCCAGAACCCGAACCCCGACATGCCGAGGCTGAGCCCGCCGCGCAGCGACTCGGCCATCGACGCGTACGTCGCCTCGCAGTCGCCGCCCCAGTGCACCGGGAACCGCTGGCTCCCCGCGGTCGCCGAACGGGCGAAGACGACGGCCTCCTGCTCCCCCCGGTGTTTGCGGAGCACGTCGAACACGGTCTGGTTGTAGAGGTACGTGTAGTAGTTGTGCATCCGCTCCGGGTCGGCGCCGTCGGCGTACGCCACGTCCACCGGGACCCGCTCGCCGAAGTCCGTCTTGAAGCAGTCGACGCCCTGCTCCAGCAGTGCCTCCAGCTTCGCGGCGTACCAGTCCCGGGCCGCCGGGCTGGTGAAGTCGACCAGGGCCATGCCCGGCTGCCACAGATCCCACTGCCACACGCTTCCGTCGGGCCGTCTCAGGAGATGCCCGAGAGTCCGCCCCTCCGCGAACAGCGGTGAGCGCTGCGCGATGTACGGGTTGATCCAGACGCAGATCCGCAGACCCTTGTCCTTCAGCCGCGTCAGCATGCCCTCCGGATCGGGGAACACCCTCGGATCCCACCGGAAGTCGCACCAGTTGAACTCGCGCATCCAGAAGCAGTCGAAGTGGAATACGGACAGCGGGAGTTCACGATCCCGCATGCCGTCGATGAAGGAGGTGACGGTGTCCTCGTCGTAGGAGGTGGTGAAGGACGTCGACAGCCACAGGCCGAAGGACCACGCGGGCGGCAGGGCCGGACGCCCGGTGAGCGCGGTGTACTTGCGCAGGATGTCCTTCGGGGTCGGTCCGTGGATGACGTAGTACGTCAACTCCTGCGTCTCGGCGCTGAACTGGACCCGGGAGACCGCCTCCGAGCCGACCTCGAAGGACACCCGGCCCGGATGGTCGACGAAGACGCCGTAGCCCGCGTCCGTCAGATAGAACGGCACGTTCTTGTAGGCCTGTTCGGTGGCGGTGCCGCCGTCCGCGTTCCACATTTCCACGACCTGGCCGTTCTTGACGAGCGGCCCGAACCGCTCGCCAAGTCCGAAGACCTGTGTGCCGACACCGAGGTCGAGCTGTTCGCGCAGATAGTGGGCGCCGGTCGCGTCCCGCATGATGCCCATGCCCTTGGCGCCGCTGCTGGTCAGGGTCCGGCCGTGCGCGAGGAAGTCGATGTGCCAGGGCGTGGTGCGGGCGACCCGGACGGACAGGGTGCCCGAGGTCAGGGTCGCGTGGCTGTCGTCGTACGCGGTGTGCGGGGTGAACCCGGTTCCGTGCAGCTCGAACCGGGGGCCCCGGGGCTCCTCGCCCTGGAAGTGGGTGAACGTGACACCGATGACGTCGGGCATCGGCGCGTGGGCGCTGATCGTCACGACCGGTCCTTTCAGCAGGTCGCCGCGGTGCCGTATGGGCTGCGTCGGCGCGTGGATCTCCAGGCCGCCCGGGCCCGAGGTCACATCGAGGACCTCGACCGGGTGGGCCGCGGTGACGCCGTCGCGCAGCAGCCAGTAGCCGTCCGTGAA
This sequence comes from Streptomyces sp. NPDC005070, assembly GCF_053600395.1. Lineage (NCBI taxonomy): Bacteria > Bacillati > Actinomycetota > Actinomycetes > Kitasatosporales > Streptomycetaceae > Streptomyces > Streptomyces sp. NPDC005070. The sequence continues at coordinate 10,158 of NZ_JBSFZS010000122.1, forward strand.
CTTCAATGTCGTACCCCTTACTTCACTGCGCCGACGGCGATGCCGCGGGTGAGGGTCCGCTGGAAGACGAGGAAGAAGACGATGGCGGGCAGCACGCCGAGGAGGGCGGCCGCGTTCGTCATCGTGGCGTCCATCAGGCGCTGTCCCTGGAGGACGCCGAGGGCCACCGACACGGTCTGGTTGTCGTTGGAGATCAGCATGACCAGCGGCAGCAGGAACTCGTTCCACGTCCAGATGAAGAAGAAGACGAGGAGCACACCGATCGTGGGGCGGCTGACCGGGACCACGATCCGCCACAGCACCTGCCACTGGTTCGCCCCGTCGATCCGCGCGGCCTCGATGATCTCGCGCGGGAACCGTCCGAGGACGGCGGAGAGGAGATAGGTGCCGAAGGCCGTCTGGATCACCGTGAACACGATGATCACGCTGAGCCTGGTGTCGTAGAGGCCGGCCTGCTTGCTCAGGTGGTAGAGCGGATAGACGAGGGCCTCCTGCGGCAGCGTGTTGGCGAGGACGAAGAAGGCGAGTACCCAGGTGCGGCCCTTGATCCGGCCGATGCCGATCGCGTACGCGTTCAGCACCGACAGCACCGCGGCCAGGACAGCCACCGAGCCGGAGATCAGCACCGAGTTGAGGAGCTTCCGTCCGAAGTCGACGCGCTGCCAGAAGTCCTCAAGGCCGTCGAGGTAGAGGCCGTGCGGGAGGCCGAGAGGGCCGTGCGCGGAGTACTCGGCGGGCGACTTGACCGCGTTGAGGGCGACCACGGCGAACGGCAGCACCATGAACAGCGCGCCGATGACGAGGGCCACGAGCACCGGGTAGCGGCGAAGGGCGGTCATACGCGGACCCCTTCCTCGGCGTCCTCGGCGCGGGTCTGGAACCTCAGCCCGATCAGCGCCAGCGCCAGGATGATCACGGTCAGGACGGTGGAGATCGCGGCGCCGTAGCCGACCTGGGTCTTCTCGAAGAAGGTGGTGAAGGAGAAGTACGACGGCACGTCGGTGGCGCCGCCGGGACCGCCCTTCGTCAGGACGTACACCGCCCCGAACACCTTCAGCGCGGCGATCGTGCACCACAGCAGGACGACCGAGATCTCCGGGCGGATCTGCGGCAGCGTGATGTGCCAGAACCGCCGCCACCAGCCGGCGCCGTCCAGCTCGGCGGCCTCGTGCAGCCCCGGGTCGACGCGTTGCAGCCCCGCCATGAAGACCACGAGAGGGAAGCCGAGCTGCACCCAGACCATCACCCCCATCACGCTGTACAGCGCGAAGTCCGGGTCGCCGAGCCAGTCCTGCTGCCAGGAGCCGAGACCGACGGCCTTCAGCAGCGCGTTGAGCGAGCCGTCGTCGGGGGCGAGGATCCAGCTCCAGACGATGCCCGCGACCGCGATCGGCAGCACCTGGGGGAGGTAGTAGCACGCCCGCAGCACCGCCACGATCCTGCTGCCGAAATGCCTGCCGACGTAGTCGAACAGGGCCGCGGCCAGGACGAGTCCGATGGCCGTCGGGACGATGGCCATCGCCAGCACCATGGACAGGCTGTGCCGGAACGACGCCCAGAACTCGCTGTCGTCCAGCAGGGCACGGTAGTTGGCGAGCCCGGTCCACGAAGGGGTCCCGACCCCCTGCCAGTCGGTGAAGCTGATCCCGGTGTTCATCAGGAACGGCACGACGACGACGGCCGTGAAGGCGAGCACGCCGGGCAGCAGGAACAGCGCGTAGGAGGTGCCCGGGCGGCTCGGGTGACCGGCCCGGACCTTCAGGCCGGTCACCCGCCCGCCGCGTTCGGCGGTCACCGTCATCGCCGCGGTACGCCCTTGTCGTACGCCTTCTGGAGGTTGTCCAGGTAGGCGTCGGGCTTCTCGCTGCCGGTGATCAGCTTCTGCGTCTCGGAGACGAGGGTGTCGTAGAAGCCCGCGACCGGCCAGTCCGGATAGAAGGCGAGTCCGTCACGCCCCGAGAGGGTGTTGTAGTCGGCTATCAGGGTCTTGGTCCTTGCGTCGGTGATCGCGGAGGTGTCCGCGGCCACCGGGACACCGCCCTTGTTGCCCAGCAGGTTCTGGATCTTCTTCGACATGGTGATGTCGATGAAGTCGTAGGCCAGTTCCTTGTTCTTGGCGCCCTTGGGGACCACCCACAGGTTGCCGCCGGAGCCCAGGGTGAGGTTCGAGTCCGGGAACAGGCCGGAGTCCCAGTCGAACGTGGCCTCCGACTCGAAGCGGCCGTACCACCAGCTTCCGGAGAAGAGGATCGGTGACTTGCCCTGGATCCAGGACACGCCCGCGTCCTCGGCCTTCGTGCCGCTGGACTTCTTGGAGATGTACCCCTTCTTCACCCAGTCGGCGAAGGTGTCCGCCGCGTAGCTCCAGGCCGTGTCGTGGAAGTCGGCCTTGCCCTTGTACAGCTCGTACGTGTCGACCCAGGAGCGGTCGGCCTTGGAGAGGGCGAGCTGGTAGAGGTACTGCTGGGCGATGTACTCGGCGCCCGCGTTGGCGAGCGGGGTGACGCCCTTCGCCACGAACGCGTCCATCGCGGAGACCAGTTCGTCGTACGTGGTCGGCTCCGCGATCCCGTACTTCTTGAAGAGGTCCTTGTTGTAGAAGACCATCGTGTACTCGGCGTAGTTGGGCACGCCGTACCACTTGCCGGAGCCCATGACGCCGTTCGTGTCGTACTGGCTCGTGGTCCGCACACCGGCGCTGAGCTTCTTGTCCCAGCCGCGCGCGGTGGCCTCGGCCGTCAGGTCCGTCAGCAGTCCCTGCTTGGACAGGAGTCCGGCGGTCGCGTTGCCCTTGTTGTACTCCATGAGGTCGGGGGCGTCATTCGAGTTCAGGACCATGGGCGCGGTCTTCTGGATCTGCTCGAAGCCCTTCTCCTCGAACTTCACCTTGACGCCCGGGTGTTGCGCTTCGAACTCCTTGATGGCCTCGTTCCAGGCCACCCCCATCGCGCTGTCCGGCCCTTCGTAGTGCCACAGTCTGAGTGTCCTGCCGTCCGAGGAGCCACTGTCCGAGCCGCCGCATGCCGTCGCCAGCAGGGCACCTGTCAAGGTCACCGCCACCGTCGCCGCCAGGCGCCGTCGTGTCGTCGACATCCACTGCCTCCAGGGGAGTTGGATGGGTATCGGGCCGTCATGCACGGTCGTCGAATCGATTCGATGCATGACGTCGAAGCGCTTCGACGGGGGAAGGTAGGTGGCGGCCGTGGGCACGTCAATGGGCTGAACCGGAATTGGGGCAGGGGTTCGGCGGGCCGGACAACGACGGCGGGCTCGGGCCGTGAGGTGCCGGGGGCGAGGTGCCGGGGCGACGCGCTGGAGCTCGATGCCAGGGTGCCGCCCCTGGGTCCACGGGGTCTTCACCGGGTCGAGCTCGGGCGGTGCTCCCGGGGCTGCGGTGCTCCCGGGTCTACGGGGCGTTTACCGGGTCGAGTTCGAGGCAGCGCTCCCGGTGCCGCGCCGTACCCGTCCTCGCGGCCAGGGCGGCGATCACCAGCGCGGTCGTCGCCGCCGCGACCGGGACCGTGTATCCCGCGGCCGGTGACCAGCGCTCCACCATCCATCCGCCCGCCGCGGAGCCGCCGGCTATCCCGCCCAGCAGGCCGGTCACCGCGAGCGTCATGCCCTCGTTCAGCCGGCCCTCGGGCGTGCGCCGCTGAACCAGGGTCATGCCGGTGACCATGGTCGGAGCGGTCGCCATGCCCGCCACGAGCAGCGCACCCGCGAGAACCGGAAGCGAGCCGGTGAGCCGGACGGCGAGGAGCGGCAGCGTCAGCAGAACGGCCATGGCGCCGACACACACCGCGTACCGCCGAGCGGCGAGCGTGTCGGCGTCGAACGGGGCGGAGCGCGCGGAGTGTCCGGAGGGCTCGCCGCGCTCGGAAGAGCCTGCCGTGCGGTCGGCGGGAGCCTCGCGTCCGGGCGACGGAGTCTCCCGCCGCAGCGTGCCGAACAGCAGGCCCGCCCCGCACGACCCCGCCGCCTGGAGGGCGAGCACCACGCCCGCGGCGGAGCTGTGTCCCCGCTCGTCCGCGAACGCGACCGTGGCCACCTCCATCGCGCCGAACACCGCGCCGGTGGCGAGGAAGGAGAGCAGCAGCGGGGGCATACCGGGCGCGAGCACGGGGGACCCCGATGCCGTGGCCGGCCGGAGCGGGGGCTGCGTCGAACGCTGCGCGGCGAAGAGCAGGACGCCCGTCATCAGCAGCGCGGACCCCACGAGCATGCCCGCCTCCGGGGAGACCGCCCCGCACAGGAAGGCCGCGAGCACCGGGCCCAGCATGAAGCACAGCTCGTCCACGGCCTGCTCGAAGGAGTTCGCGGTGTGCAGCGCCGCCGCGTCCCCCTTCAGGAGGTGGGCCCAGCGTGCGCGGGACATCCCGCCCGTGTTGGGGGTCGTGGCGGTGGCGGCGTACGCGGCGAAGAGGGTCCAGTCGGGCGCGCCGAGGCGCACGCACGCCACCAACCCCGTACCGCCGAGCAGCGCGAAGGCCGTGGCGGGAACGGCCACCCGGGCCTGCCCGTGCCGGTCGACGAGCCGCGCGGTCCAGGGGGCGACCACGGCCGTCGCCGCGAGACCCGTCGCCGTGACGGCGCCGGCGAGCGCGTACGAGCCCCGCGCCCCGGCGATCATGATGACCGCGCTCACGCTGAACATGCCCATGGGCAGCCGGGCCACGAGGTTCCCGAGGGTGAAGGCGCGGGTGCCGGGCAGTGCGAACAGACGGCGGTACGGGGCGAGCGGTGACATGGACGAACCGTCGCCCGGCGTCGCGGGGGCGGTCCAACACTTACTCCGTCGCGATTCACGCACTTGGGTTGTAGGTTCGCGTGATGCCTGGTCAACGCCCCTTTCCCGGTCACCTGGACCTCCGTCTGCTGCGCGCCTTCCTCGCCGTCGCCGAGGAGCTGCACTTCACCCGCGCGGCCGCCCGCCTGTACGTGGCCCAGCAGTCCCTGAGCCGTGACATCCGCCGGCTGGAGCGGGAGCTCGGGGCGGAGCTGTTCGTGCGGACGACCCGGCAGGTGACGCCGACGCTGGAGGCCCAGCGGCTGCTGCCGTACGCGCGCCGCGTGCTGGAGGCGCACGACGCGCTGCTGGACGCCTTCGCGCGGCCCGGCGGCGAGGAGCGGCCGCTGCTCGTCGACGTGAACACACCCGGCCTGGTCTCCAGCCGCATCCTCGACCGGGCCCGCGACCTCGCCCCCGGCAGCGAACTGATGGCCCGTTACGAGAGCGGGCTCACCGGCGCGGCGGCGGAGCTGCTCGCCGGCCGTCTGGACGTGTCGTTCGGCCGCTTCGCGGGACTCGACCCCGCCGTGCGGGCCCGGCTGGAGCATCGGGTCGTGCGCTACGAGCCGATGGCCGTCGTCCTGCCCGAGGACCATCACCTCGCCGCCCTGGACGCGGTGCCGCTCGCCGCGCTCGCCGGCGAGACCGTGTACGCGGGGGCGGGCAACCCCAAGACCCTGGAGTGGACCGACCTGGCACATCACCTGTTCGAGGGACGGGACATCAGGCTCGCGTCACCCGCACCGGTGGCTGTCGGGGCCCAGGAATTCGGGCGGATCATGGCGAAGTGGCGGAATCCCGTACTCACCGTGGTGGAGTTTCCGGCCATGCCTGGTTCGGTGTCGAGACCTCTGATCGACCCCGTGCCCCTGTCGCCGGTGTCACTCGTGTGGCGCAAGGGACTTGTTCATCCGGGGATCGATGCGCTCGTACGAGCCGCAGACGAACTTGCGAGCGAAGAAAGTTGGCTACTGAGTCCCCAGGGAGGGTGGATTCCAGCCACCGACGCCCTCATTTTCCTGAGAGATGCATGAGACGTATCCGCACGAGTCCCGCCCTGCGCTAGATTCCTGCCTCCGGGCGCGGTGTGATATTGGGGCGCTTTGGGCCGAGTGGGGGGCTTGGTCCAGTCGACATGGACAGCATTTGCCCGGAGTCGTCGCGCACCCGTGAGCAGTCCCATGGGGGGATGTACGTGCGCGTGGAGAACTGGCGGAAAGACGCCCAACCGGCCGAGCGGGACATCGATCGACGGGACGGGCGTCGCGTCGATCCGTCACCTGTACGGGAGGCCGGAGGGCCGACCGCCCGGCCGCAGGCCGGCAGAACCCTTTCGTGGCCGGATATGGGGGTTGGCATCAGTCCCGATCACGGGGAACGCGCCGAGCGAGCAGTCGGCGGACGTCCCGAGCGAATCCCGGAGCCGGAGACCGACTTGTTCGCCGGTCGTGCGCCGGAGGCCGACCTGCTCGCCGGCCGTGCGCCGGAGACGGACGGGTTAGGCGGCCGCCGCTCCGACGCGGGACCGACGTCCGAGCGTGAACCGGAGGCGTGGCCCGCCGCCGGAGGCACGGTCACGGCGGAGCGGCCGGCCCGCACCCGTACGACCCAGGTACGGCCCTTCTTCAGCGACGGACCCACCTTCGACGACGGTCCGGCGACCGGGCTACTCCCCGAATCCGCACCGGACTTCGGCCCTCCACAGCCCGCTTCCGGGGAGAACTCCGGCGAACCGGCGAACGGTCACGACCCGCACGAGGTCACCATCCAGCTCGACGGCGCGAGTCGAGGGACGGGCGCCCGGCACGGCCGTACGCCGGCCGCCCGGCCGGGCCGGGCGGGCAAGGACGCCCAGGGAACCGCCGAGGCAGCCGACGGACCCGTCTTCGTCGACGCGTCCGGCCGCCGCAGCCGCCGTTTCCGCCGCCTCGGCATGCTCGTCGCCGTGGCCTGCGCGGTCTACGCCGTCGTGATCGTCGCCACGCTCCTCTCGGGCAACTCGAACGCCCCCTGGCTCCCGGTGCCGGGCCAGGAGGAGGACACGCCCGCGGGGAAGGTCGAGACCTCGCCGCTGCCCACGCAGTCGGTGAACCCCGCCGGCAGGGGCGCCGCCACCGCACCCGGCGCGCCGGCCACGGCCTCCGACGGCACGACACCCTCACCCGGTTCGAGCGCCTCGTCCGGCGCCTCCGCCTCGGCCTCCGCGACGGGCGCGTCCGGCGACCCCAAGCCCAACACGTCGGCGACCAAGAAGCCGAACCCCGGCGTCACCCCCAAGGACCCGGACCCCGAGCCCCAACCGTCCGTCTCGGCGGACGGCCAGCCCTCAGCCTCCGCCCCGGCGACCACCCCCGGCAGCACACCCGCCCCCACGGAGACCACCGGCACCACAGGCTCCACCGGAGCGGGGGCCGGTACCGAATGAGCGGCCTCCGCCGACGCACACCCGCCGGACCCACCACACTGCGACAGGACCGCGACGCCCCGCGCCGCCGCCTCCCCATGCGCTTCCTGCTGCCCCTCGTCGTCCTGGTCGCGATGATGGCGATGCTGATGCTGCGCGGCTACGTGCACAGCGAGATCCTCGCGGACCACCGCGTCCGGCCCGAGGCGGCCACGGACAAGGTGCCGCAGCGGATCCTCGACGGCGGCCCGGTGATCGACACCCGCAGCGGCCGCACCACCAGCCTCGGCGTCCCGGACCACCGTCTCGTCCTCACCTTCGACGACGGCCCGGACCCGACCTGGACCCCCAAGGTCCTGGACGTCCTCAAGGCGCACCACGCCCACGCGGTCTTCTTCGTCACCGGCACCATGGCCTCGCGCTACCCGGACCTCGTCGAACGGATGGTGAAGGAGGGCCACGAGGTCGGCCTGCACACCTTCAACCACCCCGACCTCTCGTACCAGTCCAAGAGCCGTATCGACTGGGAACTGTCGCAGAACCAACTGGCGTTGGAGGGCGCGGCGGGCATCCGCAGCTCCCTGTTCCGTCCCCCCTACTCCTCGTTCGCCGACGCGATGGACGACAGGTCCTGGCCGGTGGCGCAGTATGTCGGAACCCGCGGTTACATCACCGTCGTCAACGACACCGACAGCGAGGACTGGAAGAAGCCGGGCGTCGACGAGATCATCCGCCGGGCCACGCCCAAGGGCGGCAAGGGCGCCATCGTCCTGATGCACGACTCGGGCGGCGACCGCCACCAGACCGTGCAGGCCCTGACCGAGTTCCTGCCCCGACTGCAGGCCGAGGGCTACGCGTTCCAGAACCTCACCGAAGCACTCGACGCGCCGAGCGCGAACACCCCGGTGGCCGGCGCCGACCTCTGGAAGGGCAGGGCCTGGATCTTCCTGGTGCAGGCCGCGGAGAAGACCACCGACGTCCTGGTCGTCGGTATCGCGATCATCGGCGTGCTGGTCTTCACCCGCTTCGGGATGATGCTCCTGCTCTCCGCGCTGCACGCCCGCCGGGTCCGCCGCAAGGACTTCCGCTGGGGCGCGGCGCCGGTCACCGAACCGGTGACAGTGCTGGTCCCGGCGTACAACGAGGCCAAGTGCATCGAGAACACCGTGAACTCCCTCATGGCGAGCGAGCACCCCATCGAGATCATCGTCATCGACGACGGCTCGGGCGACGGCACCGCCCGCATCGTCGAGGACATGCGCCTGCCGAACGTACGCGTCGTGCGCCAGATCAACGCCGGCAAGCCCGCGGCCCTCAACCGGGGCCTGGCGAACGCCCGTCACGACATCGTCGTGATGATGGACGGCGACACGGTCTTCGAGCCGGCGACCGTCCGCGAACTCGTCCAGCCCTTCGCCGACTCCAAGGTCGGCGCGGTCGCGGGCAACGCCAAGGTCGGCAACCGGCAGTCCCTCATCGGCTCCTGGCAGCACATCGAGTACGTGATGGGCTTCAACCTCGACCGCCGCATGTACGACCTGCTGCGCTGCATGCCGACCATCCCCGGCGCCGTCGGGGCCTTCCGCCGCACCGCGCTCGAACGGGTCGGCGGCATGAGCGACGACACCCTCGCCGAGGACACCGACATCACGATGGCCCTCCACCGTGACGGGTGGCGGGTCGTCTACGCGGAGGACGCGCGCGCCTGGACCGAGGCCCCGGAGTCCGTCCAGCAACTGTGGTCCCAGCGCTACCGCTGGTGCTACGGCACCATGCAGGCGATCTGGAAACACCGCCGCGCCCTGATCGAAGGGGGTCCTTCGGGCCGCTTCGGCCGGATCGGCCTGCCCCTGGTCTCCCTGTTCATGGTCTTGGCCCCGCTCCTCGCGCCGCTGATCGACGTCTTCCTCCTGTACGGCGTCGTCTTCGGCCCGACCCAGAAGACGATCGTCGCCTGGCTCGGTGTCCTCACCATCCAGGCGGTGTGCGCGGCGTACGCGTTCCGTCTGGACAAGGAACGCATGACCCACCTGATCTCGTTGCCCCTGCAACAGATCCTCTACCGGCAGTTGATGTACGTCGTCCTGCTGCAGTCCTGGATCACCGCCCTCACCGGCGGCCGGCTGCGCTGGCAGAAGCTGCGCCGCACCGGTGTCGTGGGCGCGGCGCCGGGCTCGGTCCCGGGACCGAGCCCGCAGCAGCCGGCGTCGCACGGCGGGAACGAACGGAGGCCGGTCGGATGACCACGCACGAGTACCCGACGGGGGCGACTCCGCCGCTGGGCACCCCGAGGCCGGCGGTCCCGCAACCACGTACGGACCCGGGAGCGCCCGCGGACACCTGGCTGCGCCCGCCGTTGCCGGGGCCACAGCCGGGGACGGACCCCGGTACGGAGCGGGGTACGGATCCGGCCCCGCGCCGCTCCGGCGGCCGTGATCGCTACCTGGACCTGCTCCGATCCATGGCGCTGGTCCGTGTGGTCGTGTACCACCTGTTCGGCTGGGCCTGGCTGACGATCCTCTTCCCCTCCATGGGCGTGATGTTCGCGCTGGCGGGCTCCCTGATGGCGCGCTCGCTGAGCCGGCCGCCGCTGAGCGTGATCCGGGGACGCCTCAGGCGTCTGCTGCCCCCGCTCTGGGCGTTCGGCGCGGTGGTGCTGGCCATGATGTTCCTGGGCGGCTGGAACCCGGCGAAGGACCCCGACCTCGGTGGCGGCTGGCACGTGATGGAGCTGCTCGACTACGTCGTCCCGATCGGCGCCCCTCCGTTCCCCTGGCACCTGGGCTCCCCGTCGGGCCTGTTCGAGGACACCTGGGCGGTGGAGGCCGCGGGTGTCCTCTGGTACCTGCGCGCGTACCTGTGGTTCGTCGTCGCGTCCCCGTTCCTGCTGTGGGCGTTCCGCCGTGCTCCGTGGGTGACCGCGCTGGCTCCCCTCGCCCTGACGGCCGTGGTCGGCACCGGGCTGGTCACCATCCCCGGTGAGACCGGCAACGCCGTCACCGACTTCACCGTCTACGGAGGCTGCTGGATCCTGGGCTTCGCCCACCACGAGGGAATGCTCGTGAAGGTCCCGCGCTACATCGCCATCTCGTGCTCGGCTCTGATGATGGCCTTCGCCCTGTGGTGGGCCTCGGGTCATCTGGGCCCCGACGGCTGGGACCTGAACGACATCCCGCTGGCCGACGCGATGTGGTCCTTCGGCTTCGTGGTGATCCTGCTCCAGTACAGCCCGTCCTGGCGGGAACTGCCGGGCCGCCTCGCCCGGTGGGACAAGCTGGTGACGCTGTCCAATAACCGCGCGGTCACGATCTACCTGTGGCACAACACGCTCATCATGGCCACGGTCCCGATCCTCGACCAGCTCTACAACCTCCCCTTCATGGACAACGACCGAGCGGCGGCGGCCCTCGACTCCGCCTACACCCTGTTGATGTTCGTCCTGGTGTGGCCGCTGATAGGCCTGACCATCCTGGCCTTCGGCTGGATCGAGGACATCGCCGCCAAACGGAGCCCGCGCCTCTGGCCGAACGGTGCCAAGGGCCGTGGGGGCGGCGGGCGTTCGTCGACCCGGGGTCACCGGGCGAAGGCCTAGCGGCCGCCGCTGGGCGACGGGGTGTTCCTCGGCCGGTGCTTCACCGCGCCGACTCGCGGGACACCCCTCGCCCCGGCCCTTGTCCAGGTCTTGGTCCCCTTTCATCCCGCGATGTCACTCAATCGAAGGTTCTGGGTGGCCCTTTGGTCCTGCTATGAACCCATATATCCACCTGCTCGGCGCCTTTCGTCCTGGTGCCGTGGGCAGGGGCCCCGCTAGCGTGACGTGCCGCCGCCCCTCCCGCACCCCACGCCGCCAGGAGCCCCGTGAACCGCCGCACCCGCCTGCTCCCGACAGCCGCACTGCTCCTGCTGACCGCTTGCGGCGGGGGTGATGAGACGGGCGGGATCGCGGGGGTGGGGGGCGCGAATCCGCCTTCGCCGAGTGCGAGCGCCTCCGCCTCCGGGCGACGGCCCACGATCACGTTCCCTTCCGATGCGCGCAACGTGTTCGAGGGCCAGAAGAGCGGGGATGCCAGGAAAGACGCGGTACTGGCGGACAACGCCCAGCGCATCAACTCCATCGACGACGCGATCTTCCAGGGAACACTCCATACCGAGGCCCTCGGCTTCTACAGCTCGGAAGGCGCCCTGGGCAGCGCGCGGATGTTCATCAAGGGCTATCTGGACGACGGTCGTTCGTGGACGGGGACCACGCGCTACTTCGACCGCCAGGTCACGTTCCAGCCCGATGGCAGCGCCGCTGTCGTCTATTGCTCGGACGAGAGCAAGTCCTTCCTCAAGGACCGGAAGACGAACAAGCCCGAGAACGTGCCGACCTCGGCGGACAGTTACGTGTTGTACAACACCAGGCTGGTCGAGAACCAGGACGGTGTCTGGCAGACCACCAAGGTCATCTCGAAGCGCGGCGCTGCCCAGTGTCAGCCGTGATGCGTTCTACCGGTTCCGTGACGCTCACGGCACTCCTCTGTCTTGCCGCGCTCGGCCCCCAAGCCGCGAACGCCGGTGGCCGTGGCGGCGAGGGCCACGAGAACACCATGCCGAAGGCGACCGGGAGTGTCACGGGCGACGGCACCCTGTACGCCACCGCCGGTGTTGTCGTGTTCGATCGTTCCAGGAACGGGGGCGGTGAATCCGCTGGGCCGGTGACCTCGGTCTTGGGTAACTGGACCCCGCCCGCCTGCTATTACGCTCCGAAATACACGCCGGCCCAGATGCAGACGTACAAGGAGTCGATCTGGGGCGTCGAATCGACGGGGTACCAGTGGGACGCCGAGCAGCGCGACACCTACGTGAACGGGCATCCCTACAAGGATTTCAACAAGGCCAAGTCCGGCAAGGGCTACTGGTGGGACGCGTACGTCACGCCGGGCCGTGAGGGCGACCCGGCCGCCTCCAGGTGCACCAAGGAAGCCTTCTGGGTCGACAACGGCGCGACCCCGCCGGCGGATGTTCCGGAGGCGATCACTCCGGAGATGCTGGCGCAGCTCGCGTACGCGGAGATACGGGTGCCGTCGACGAAGGTGGACCTGGCTCCGGCGGGGACGACGAAGGTGAATCTGCC
>NZ_JBSFZS010000123.1:0-21705 GCF_053600395.1 Streptomyces sp. NPDC005070
CCCTCCTGGGCCGGGATGGGCAGGGTCACGATCTGCATGTTGACCTTGCGCAGCCGGTCCACGAACGGCACGACCATCGTGAAGCCGGGGGAGCGCACCTCGGAGCGCAGTTTGCCGAGCCGCAGCACCACGCCCCGTTCGTACTGTTTGACGACGCGGGCCGCGGCCATCGTGTAGACCAGCCCCACGAACACGACGGAGACTCCCGCCGCCACCAGTTCCTCGACCATCACGGCCCCCCAGGGTCCGACGTGGCGCACCGGGCCTGTACAGCGTGTGTGTACAGCGCGTGCTTCGAAGGTAGCCCCGTCACCGGAACAAGGGCGAGCCCCCGCACGCCGGTTGGGTGCGGGGGCTCGCTCATGGGTCCGTCTGCCGTGGGTCCGGTCGCGCGGAATCCGTGGGGGGTGCCGGCCCGGTGGGTCGAGGAGTCGACGAACGGCCGGTCCGTCGCGCGACCGGACGGTCAGCCGACGCTCACGCCGTAGTAGCTGAGCGCCTCGGTGACCGGCTGGAAGAAGGTCGTACCGCCGGAGCTGCAGTTGCCGCTGCCTCCGGAGGTCAGACCGTAGGCCACACTGCCGCCGTACAGGGGACCGCCGCTGTCTCCGCCCTCGGCACAGACCGTGGTCTGGATCATGCCGTAGACGACGTCACCACTGCCGTAGTTGACCGTGGCGTTCAGGGCGGTGACCCGGCCGCTGTGCGTACCGGTGGTCGAACCGCGCCGGTAGACCGTCGTGCCCACGCTCGGCGTGGCCGCGCTGCTGATCGTCTGGCTGCCGACCGCGCTCGGGTGCGCGACCGAGGTGTTGGTGTAGCGGACCAGCGCGAAGTCGTTGGTCGGGAAGCTGTAGCTGACGTTCGTGCCCAGCTTCGTGGTCTGGCCCGAGTTGGAGTACCAGGTGGAGGCGACCTCACCGCAGTGGCCGGCGGTCAGGAAGTAGTACGTGCTGCCGCTGTGCACGTTGAAGCCGAGCGAACAGCGGTAGCCGCCGCCGTAGATGGCGTCGCCGCCGGTGATCAGCTTCTTGAAGGTGCCGGGGGTGTGCTTGATCGTGAGCGCCGCCGCGTTGCCGCCGGCGTCCCGCTTGATCTTCGCGATCTCCGCCTTCGAGACCGTGCTGTCGACGGTGACGACCACACGGTTCGTCTTGGCGTCGACCGCCCAGGCGGTGCCCGCGACATCGGACTTGAGCACCGACTGCCTGACGCTGCCGAGCTGGGTGGCGCTGAACGTCTGGGCGTCGGACGCGTTCGCGCTGGGGACCGCGAACGCTGCGGCGGCCACGAGTCCGGTGGACACGGCGATCAGCCGGCTCCGTCTCGCGATGCCACCACGGGGGGTTGTGCGCTTGATCCTCACGTTTCATTCCTCCGAAGGGAAGTAAGGGGCCCCATGTCGTGGGGTCGGGGCCCGTGAGGCGCAGCCGGGAGCCGCCCGTCCGGATTCCGAACAAGCCATGCCCCTGACAAGCGCTGAGGGGGAGTATTCGGCTGCGCGACCGACAGGCGCAAGGGCGCCTTTCGGCCGTGCAGCCTTCAACTTGACCTCATGCGGAGGAGGTTGATCATCGGACCACTGAAGGCGCCGGACTCCCCTCGAGCCCTCGGGAGTCCCGGGGACCTCACCTCGGGAGTCCCGGGAACCTCAGCTCAATCGGCGCTCCCCCGCGGCGACGGCCACGCGCAGGGTATTTCCGGGCGGCGGGAACGGGCAGACGAAATGGTCCGCGAACGCGCACGGCGGAAGCACGGTCCGGTTGAAGTCCACCGTCGTACGCCCCTCGGCGTCGGGCGCCGCGGGGCGCAGGAACCGGAAGCGGTAACTGCCGTCCCTGCTGGTGGTGTCGGCGAAGACGGCCCACAGGGTGCCGTCGCTCTCCACCGACACCTGGAGGGTGAGGTCCTGCCCGTCCAGGGTGAAGGCGAGGACTCCGCCGAGCGCGAGCCCGCGGGTCACTCCGTCGGCGTTCTCGACACGCACGGTACGGCCCTCGCCGTACGGGGTGAAGTGTCCTGGCACCGCCCAGCGCTCGTCGTACGGCGTCGCCTCGATGCCCACGAAGGCTTTCCGGGTGGGCGCGCCGGGGTCGTAGACGCGTACGCCCCAGATTCCCTCGCGCACCAGGACGACGAACCGCCGCTCCCCGCGCGCGACCCGGGCTGCGCCGGCCCCTGCGTAGTCGGCGTCCAGCACGATGTCGCCGGTGAAGGGCTCGCCGTCGACCATGAGCCCTTCCTCGGCGACCGCCGTCAGGACCACTTGGTCGCCCTTGAGCGCCCATTGCCCGGGAGTGTCCGGAAGTCGCCCTTCCGGATAGTCCTCGATCCAGTGGGTCCCCGTGAGCGCGAGCGGGCCGTACGGCGCCGACACCGTCGCCACACGGTGCTCCTGCCAGTGCTTCCAGTCCTCGGATGCGTCCGTCGTCATGTGATCGACTTTTTCACACGGGCTCGGCCGGGCTTCTCACAACCCGCAGTCGCAGCACGAGCAGCAATCGCAGCACTCACACGCCTCGCAGCAACCGCAGTCGCAGTCGCTCAGGCACCCTTCGCGCTTCTTGCGCGACCACGGACCCTCGTACTCGTCGGCGCAGCACATCTTGCAGGTGCAGCACAGTCCGACGGCCGCGGCGCAGCCGGCCCAGAATCCGCGCTTGCCGGGGGCGGGGGGCTGGAAGGACGGCCCGCCGCCGAAGGGGTTGCCGCCGCCGGTGTACGGATTCCCGCCGTGCTGGGGCGGCGGCCCGAAGGAACCCTCGGGTGCGAGCAGGACCGCGGAGCCCGGCACATCGAGGAGACGGCCGGACCCGGAGTCGAGGGAGCCGTGCGGTTCGTGTGCCGCGTCCCCCGCGTGCCCGCACCCCGACGTCCCGAACGCGCGGTCCACCGAGCGGCCCAGTTCGTGGACGAGCAGCACATGCGCCAGTCCGCTGTCGGTGAACTCCGCCTCGCGCAGGGCGAGCCGGATCCCGTGCAGGGCGTCGTCGGCGAGCCTGCGGGCCTCGGTGAGCGAGGTCCCGGTGGCCGTGAGCGGGTTCCAGGCTCCCGACGCGGCGTCGGTCTCCCTGTCCTCCACGGCGTCCAGCAGATGCGCGAGCCGTCCGAAGAGCCGTCCGGCCTCGGCCAGCGGCGCGGCGTTGCCGGGGCGGCCGGCGAGGACGGCGGTGTGCGCGAAGGCGGCGGCGGTGGCGGTCTCGGTGGGTTCCGTGACGGTCAGCAGCGGCGTTCCAAGCCCGGCGAGCGCCTCGATCCCGATCTGCCGGTCGACCGCGTCCACGAGCACGGCCGTGTCGAAGCCGACGGCACTTCCCGTTCGCGCCCCGGCCCTGCCCCAGCTCGTGGCCACCCGGCGCGCGGCCAGCGCGACCGGCTTGCGCGCCAGGAGACCGTCCCCGTCGGCGACATGGTCGCGGACCTTCGCCGAGGCGAGGACCAGCGAGACGGCGGCGGCGAGCCGCGCGCCCTCGCCCTGCGCGACGGACGCGGTCCGCATGCCCCGCAGCGGACAGGGGCCCGCGGTGCGCCGCCATCCCGTCGCGCGCTCGGCCTGAGCCTCCGTCAGAACCGATATCAGCAGGCCGTCGTAGTTCGTGACCACCCGCGCGAACTGGCCGTGGTCCCCGCGCAGCGCGAGACAGAGTCCGCACAGATGCGCCATCCACTGCGTCTTGAGCCCGTCACCGAGCCGGTGGCTGCAGGGCCTCACGATTCCGAACACGACACTCCCCCGTGACCCGTACGACATTGCGGTCGGGCATCGTATCGGCCCTCCCGTTCACCCGTACGCCCCGCCCGTCACCCGGTCGCCGCGAGAAATCATATTTCACTCTCAGTCAGCAGCCTTACCCCGTACGACCCTTGGGGGGCGCGGGCTCTCGACGGATTCGCTGTGCACCAGTACCGTCACGAAACCCCCACGCGGCGTCTATCCACTTGGCGCGACATCCGCATCATGGACGACCATGGGGATGCGGAAGCACGAAAGACCGCTGTGAGAGGAGGCGTCCATGGGATCGGTGCGCAAGGCGAGTGCCTGGCTTGGCCTCGTCGACGACAACGATGACGAGCGTTACTACGACGACGACTACGCCGAGGGTCAGGACTCCGGCGACGCCTGGGTCACCGACCCTCGCGTGAAGGTTGCTTCCGAGACGGCGGAGGAGAAGGGCCGCCGGATCGGCACGGTCACCCCGGACAGCTTCCGGGACGCACGCAGTATCGGCGAACTCTTCCGGGACGGCGTCCCGGTCATCATCAACCTCACGTCCATGGAGGCCGCCGACGCCAAGCGCGTGGTGGACTTCGCGGCCGGCCTGACCTTCGGCCTGCGCGGCACCATCGAGCGGGTGGCGACCCGGGTCTTCCTGCTGACCCCCGCGCATACGGAGATCGTCAGCGGCGACGCCGCGGGCCGTCAGACGGACGGCTTCTTCAACCAGAGCTGAGGCAGGGCCGCTCACCGGCCCTGCCTCACCGGGGCTTCACCAGCGGGGTCTTCACCGGAAGGCGTCGAGCCCGGTGAGCGCCTTGCCCAGCACAAGCTGATGCATCTCGACGGTGCCCTCGTAGGTGAGCACCGACTCCAGGTTCGTGGCGTGCCGCATCACGGGGTATTCCAGCGAGATCCCGTTGGCACCGAGGATCGTGCGCGAGGTACGGCAGATCTCGATGGCCTCGCGTACGTTGTTGAGCTTGCCGAAGCTGATCTGCTCGGGGCGGAGCCGTCCCGCGTCCATGCGGCGGCCCAGGTGATGGGCGAGCAGGATGCCCTTGTGCAGTTCGACGGCCATGTCGGCGAGTTTGGCCTGGGTGAGCTGGAAGCCGCCGATGGGGCGTCCGAACTGCTCACGCGTCCTCGCGTACGCGAGGGCGGACTCGAAGCTGGACCGCGCCGCGCCCATGGCGCCCCACACGATCCCGTACCGCGCGTGCGAGAGGCAGCCGAGCGGGCCCTTGAGGCCGACGACGTCGGGCAGGACGGCGTCGGCCGGCAGCCGCACGTCGTCGAGGACGAGTTCGCTGGTCACGCTCGCCCGCAGGGACCACTTGTGCTTGATCTCGGGGGCGGAGAACCCGGGCACGTCGGTGGGCACGACGAATCCGCGGATGCCGTCGTCGGTCTGCGCCCAGACGACGGCGACACCGGCGACGGAGCCGTTGGTGATCCACATCTTGCGGCCGTTCAGGACCCAGTCCCCGCCGTCGCGCTTGGCGTGCGTGCGCATGGAGGCGGGGTCGGAGCCGTGGTCGGGCTCGGTCAGCCCGAAGCAGCCGATGATCTCGCCGGACGCCATGCCCGGCAGCCAGGCCTGCTTCTGCTCCTCGCTGCCGAACCGGTGGATGGCGTACATGGCCAGCGAACCCTGCACCGAGACGAGCGAGCGGATGCCGGAGTCGGCCGCCTCCAGCTCCAGGCAGGCGAGGCCGTACTGCACGGCGCTCGCCCCCGCGCACCCGTACCCCTGGAGCGACATGCCGAGGGCGCCGATCCCGCCGAGTTCGCGTGCCAGTTCACGGATGCCGGGCAGCTCGCCCTTCTCGTACCAGTCGGCGACGTACGGCAGGACCCGGTCCGCGGCCCAGGCTCGCACGGTGTCGCGGACGGCCAGGTCCTCCGGGTCCAGCAGGTCGTCGAGCCCGAGCGGGTCGGCGGGGTCGAAGGACGGCAGCTTCGAGGACGCGGACATACGACAGCCTCCGGCAGGGTGATAACTAGCACCGCTAGTCAAGGATCTCGGCCCGACGTTACGACGCAGTCTCCCGCAAGTCCAGGGCGCTTCCGCACACGCCTCCGGCCTAGGCGGAGACGCGGGTCTCGGAGACCTCGGGAACCCCCGGGACGCGGGACACTCCGGGAACCTCGGAGATCTTGGGGATCTCGGGAGTCCCGGAGGTCCGGGCAGTCTCGGGGTTCTCGCGCGTCCCGGCGACATCCCGTGGAGCCGGGATCCCGGCGGTACCCGCCGCGGGTGCCCCGCAGTCCATGACCCGCGGCAGCCGCAGCGCCATCACGGCGCCGAGCAGCAGCAGGCCCGCGCTCACCAGCAGCGTCACATGCAGTCCGTGCACGAAGGAGTCCCGGGCGGCGTGCCGCAGGGCGTGGCCGGACGTGCCTCCGAGCCGGTCGGCGACCTGGTACGCCTCGCCCAGCGAGTGTCCCGCCGCCGTCGAATCGGCCGCCCTGACGCCGGGGACGGACGACAGCCCGGGCGCGTACGCCGCGTTCATCACGCTTCCCAGCAGCGCGATCCCGATCCCCGCGCCCAGTTGGTACGAGGTCTCGCCTATCGCCGCGGCACCGCCCGACTGCGCCTGCGGCGCCTCGCTCAGCATGGACTCGTACGCGCCGAAGAGGGTGGTCTCCAGGCCGAAGCCCAGCAGGACGAAGCCGAAGAGCAGCAGCCCGGCGTTGTCGTCGCCGCCCATCGCGGTGAGGGTGACCACGGCGGCCGCGGTGAGACAGAACCCGAAGGAGACCATCGCGCGCGGCCCGAACCGGCGCAGCAGCTTCGCTCCCGCGAGACCGGCGGCCATCGCCGCGATGGTGAGCGGCAGGAGCCGCAGCCCGGTCTGGAGGGGTGACAGGCCGAGGACGAGCTGGAGGTACTGCGCGGCGATCAGTTCCAGGCCCACCAGGGCGAGCATGGCGAGGACGATGCACCCCACCGACGTGCTGAAGGCCGGGCGCGTGAACATGCGCAGGTCGACCAGGGGGTGCGCCCGCCGCCGCTGCCGCTGTACGAAGGCGGCCATCAGCAGGGCGCCGACGAGCAGCGACCCGAGGGTGAGGGGGCCGAGGGGCGCCTCACCGCCGCCGAGACGCTTCACGCCGAGGACGACTCCGAAGAGGCCGGCGGCGGCCATGAGCGCCCCGACGACGTCCCAGGGACCGTCGCGGTCGCCGTGGGACTCGGGCAGCAGCAGCCGTCCGACCGGAAGGCTGATGATCATCAGCGGGATGTTGACGAGGAAGACCGATCCCCACCAGAAGTGTTCCAGGAGGAAGCCGCCGAGGAGCGGTCCGACCGCCGCGCCGACGGCGGCGACGGCGCTCCAGATGCCGATCGCGAGCGCCCGCTCGCGCCGGTCGGGGAAGACCTCGCGCAGGATCGACAGTGTGGCGGGCATGATCATCGCGCCGCCGATGCCGAGCAGGGCGCGGGCGCCTATCAGGAGCTGAGCGTTCCCGGAGAAGGCCGCGATGCCCGAGGCGACTCCGAAGAGGGTGTACCCGAGGAGGAGGACCCGTCTGCGGCCGATCCGGTCACCGAGCGTGCCGAAGAGGATGAGGAGCGAGGCGCAGACGAGCGGATAGACGTCGACGATCCAGAGCAGTTCCATCGCGCCGGGCTTGAGGTCCTCGGTGACGGCGGGTACCGCGACATGGAGCACGGTGGCGTCGAGGGCGACCAGCAGCAGGCTGAGGCACAGGACGACGAGAACGACCCATCGGTTGGCACCTGCTCCGGTCTCCCGACGGCATCGCGCAGCGGCCGTGGTCGTCCCGGACATGTACGTACCTCCAGAGGCTCCCTCGCGTTCTGCGGATCCGCAGGGTGGGGACTCCCTGGGGCTGCGGCCCGGAGAGCGGAGTCCCGGGCCCACGCAGCAAAGGCGAGTGAGCCGTCAGCGTACGACAGTTCTCGCCCGGGTCACGTGGCGGACCTCTCACGTTCGCCGGCCGGGTGTGTGGCGTACGCCACGCCGCTCACCCCTCGTCACGCCCCGCGCGGCCTGCCGGTTCCGCCCTCCGCAGATAATCGAGCCCGTGACCGAACCCGAGAGTCCCGCCGCGACGCCCCTGACGGGCGCCCTGCGCCGAGCCGCGCCCGCCCTCCTCGGGTACGCGGCGGTCCGCGCCCTGGGCCTCGTCACGCTCGCCGTGTGGAGCACGGCGAACGGCAAGAACGCCCACGGGCTGCTGTCGGGGCGCTGGGACTCGCTCTGGTACGTCAGGGTCGCCGAGCTCGGCTACGGCTACGAGGTGCGCCTCCCGAACGGTGACGTGCACGCGAATCTCGCGTTCTTCCCGCTGCTGCCCTGTCTGGAGCGGATCGTCCACGCGGTGACACCGCTGTCGTACGCCGACGCCGGCCTGCTGGTCTCCGCGGTGGCCTCGCTCGCCGCGGCCTGGGGGATCTTCGCGGTCGCCGACCACGTCCACGGCCGCCGGACGGGGGTCTGCGCGGCGCTGGTGTGGGCGGTCCTGCCCGTCGGCGTCGTGCAGTCGATGGCGTACAGCGAGTCCCTGTTCACCGCGCTCGCCGCGTGGTCGCTGTACGCGGTGCTGACCGGGCGCTGGCTGACCGCGGGGCTGCTCGCCGCGTTCGCCGGGCTGACGCGGCCGGTGGGAGTCGCGGTGGTCGTGGCCCTGTGGGTGGCGGCGATTACCTCGTTCGTGGGAGAACGCCGGCACGGCGGAAGCACACCCCGGACGGACGGCGCGCGTCCGTGGCGGCGCGCCCTCGCCATGATCATCGCGCCGCTCGGCGCCGCCGGTTACGTGTTGTGGGTGGGGCATCGCACGGGCGGGGGCCCGCTCGGCTATCTCGACGTCCAGGCGGGGTGGCGCAACGGCTTCGACGGCGGTTACGCCTTCGGGCGCTTCGTGGCGGAGAAGTTCACCTCGTTCCCGTCCGCCCTCGCCGGTGCCGCCCTGATCGCCGGAGTGGTGCTGATCCTGTCGCTCTACGTGACATGCGTGCGCCAGGGTCAGCCGCCGGCGGTCCTCGTCTACGCGGGGGTCGTCGTCGCGCTCGCCCTGTGCGCGTCGAGCTACTTCGGCTCGAAGCCGCGCCTGCTGCTGCCCGCCTTCCCTCTTCTGTTCCCTCCGGCCAGGGCGCTGGCACGGCTGCGTACGTCCAGGTCGGCGCTGATTCTCGGGGGCCTCGCCGTGGCCTCGGCGGCGTACGGGGCCTTCTGGCTGAACGGCTCCGGACCCCCCTGACCGGCCCCGCGGCACCCCGCGCGGGGCCGGTGAGCGGGCGGCGAATTCGACGCCATCATTCGGTGAACGAATATAAAAGTGCCATAAACTCGAAGGCTCCCGGGGATCAATGGAATTGAAGGCTCCGCAGTCCCGGGATTAGCGATTCATTAGAAATAATCATGATCCTGAGAGGAATCCCACATCACATCGTCATCACAAACCGAGTGATTCGGCCTGGAACGCAGCTCACTCGCTGTAACGTCGATTGAGTGCGTACCGAACGAAACCTCACCCGTCTGGACCGGGTCTTCGCCCGGCTGGACCGTGAGCCGGAACGACCGGCCCACATCGATGTGCCGAAGATGAGTCGGCACAGGGTTGTCCTCTTCGCGGCGACCCTGGCCTTCTACCTGGCGATCGTGTGGGCCGTGGCGATCACGTCGTGGCTGGTCCGGTTCGACTGGCAGGTCATGTTCTTCCGGCCCTACCAGCAGTGGCCGGAGATCCACGCGTTCCTGGACTACTACGTGGTACTCGGCCAGCGCGGCCCCACGGCGGTGATGGTCGCCTCGTGGCTGGGCTGGCGTTCCTGGCGCCAGCACACACTGCGCCCGCTGCTCACCCTGGGCGCGTCGCTGCTGCTGCTCAACATCACGGTGGGCGCCGCGAAGCTCGGCATGGGCCGTCTCGGCCCGCACTACGCCATCACCATCGGCTCGAACGAGATGGGCCTGGGCGGCGATATATTTCCTTCGGGCCACACCGCCAACGCCGTCGTGACCTGGGGAATCCTGGCCTATCTGGCGTCGACCCCGAGAGCCAGGCGCTGGCTCTCGGCGCTGTCCGCCGTGACCTCGCTGGGCGTCGGCCTCACCACCGTCTACCTGGGTACGCACTGGCTGAGCGATGTCCTGCTGGGCTGGGCCGCGGGTCTGCTGATCCTGCTGGCGCTGCCCTGGTGCGAGCCGCTGATCGCCCGCTCCGAGGCCGGGATCTTCGCGCTGCGCGATCTGTGGCGCACCCGTCCCGGCCGCACCGCGCCCAGGCCCGTTCCGGTTCCCTCTCCGGTCCCCGCGCCGGTCATGTCCCCGCGGGCCGCCGCGGTGGACAGCGAGGTGCCGGCCCGCGGTGCCGTCGCCTCCCGTCCGCCCAGATCCCCCGTCCACCTGGCCCCGGGCCCGCACACCGCCCGCTCGGAGCGCACGCCGGTGACACCGGCGGGCAGCCGCCGTCCGGCCCACCCGGACCGTCCGCCGCATCCCGACCGTCCCACGCGCGCGGCCGCGGCGGCGGCCCGTCCCTTGACGGGCGGCTGAGGAGGACTGCGGGGCCGGTACGCACAGCCTCTCCCCGCACAGCGAAGGCCCCCGGCTCGTCGAGCCGGGGGCCTTCGCCGCGTCGTGGGGCGGCGCTCACCCCGGTGGGGCGCGGCGGAGTGCCCCCGCCGCGCGGGCCGGGCCGGGCGCTCAGCCCTTCCAGCAGCGCGTCACCGTGCCGTCCGTGACCTCGAAGTTCAGCCGCCCCACCAGGTACTCCATGGTGATGATCGCGCCGGGCGGCAACGAGCGGACCGTCGGCCAGCCGCGCTCCCGCGCACGCTCACGCGCCCCGCTCGCCTCCAGCCCGACATAGCTCTCCGGATCGTCCTGCGGCTCTGTGTGAGAGGGGGGATTGGGTGCCATGACCGCCACGTTAGGCGGCACACCCGGGCGGTGGAAGCCCCATCGGCGACGAAGCGTCACCTGTCCCCCGCCGGTCACGCTTCTGTCACAGGATCACGACACGTGTTTCGCCGAACTCCATCACCCGTTTGAGGGGCCGCTTCCGTGTTCCGCACGCCTTCGAACGTAATTCGGAGCCGTCGTACGAGCGCCCCGAATAGCCCCGTGAAATGTACGCGGCGGGGGCCTGGGCGGGCCCTGCGGCGCTATTCCATTCCGGTCCGCTCCGATTCCGGCCCGGACCGCGGGAACTGACGCCGCATAGGAAATACACGCTACGAGCACACAACCCCCGCACAGCCGCCGCGGCACCCCGGACTTCCGCTACGGCACGCGGACCGTGACCGGCGCCCCCTCGGGACCCGGTCCCCCGGACCCCTGCTTCCCGGGACCCGATTCCCCGGGCCTCCGCCTCTCCAGCGCCCGGGACAACCGGTCCCGGGCCGTCCTGATCACGTCGCCGAGTTCGGCCGGCTCCAGGATCTCGAACTCGAGCCCCATCATCATCACGTGGATGACCATGACGTCGAGACTCGGCGCCCCCGTGCGCAGGATGCAGGTGTCCTCGTCCAAGGCCTCCAGGGTCCCGGCCGAGGGCGAGATCCGCGCGGCGGCCTCCCCCAGCGGCACCAGCAGCCGGACGACGGCGTGCGTGGCGTAGGCGCCGGTGGAGACGCCCCTGGAGACGTACTCGGCCAGATTCGCGGCCGGTGGCGTCCGGGGCGCGAAGCGCGGTCCGTGCGGCGGGCGGGGCGTGACGCGGTCGGCCCGGAAGGTACGCCAGTCGTCGCGGTCGACATCCCAGGCGACCAGGTACCAGCGGCGCTCGGTGCACACCAGCCGGTACGGCTCGACGGTCCGGCGCGTCGAGGACCCCCCGTGATCGCGGTACTCGAAGCGCAGCCGCTCGCTGTCACGGCAGGCGTTGGCCAGTTCGGTGAGGACGGCGGGATCGACGGCGGAGGCCCCCGGGCCGCGCAGCATCGGCACGGTGAAGGCGTTCAGCGCGCCGACCCTGCGCCGCAGCCGGCCCGGCAGGACCTGTTCCAGCTTGGCGAGCGCGCGCACCGAGGACTCGCCGATGCCCTCGATGCCCTGCCCTGCCGCCGTGCGCAGCCCCACGGCGACCGCGACGGCCTCGTCGTCGTCCAGGAGCAGCGGCGGCAGCTCGGCCCCCGCGCCGAGCTGGTAGCCACCGCCCGTACCGGGGCTGGCGTTGACGGGATAGCCCAACTCGCGCAGCCGGTCCACGTCACGGCGGACGGTGCGTGAGGTGACGCCCAGCCGCTCGGCGAGGTCCGCGCCCGACCATTCGCGGTGGGCCTGCAGCAGCGAGAGCAGGCGCAGCAGTCGTGCGGATGTCTCCAACATGCCGCCGAGTCTGCCAGCGCTTGCGGACAGCCACTGTCCGCGAGGCGACGTCCCCGCACGGACTTCACGGGCGGTAACCGATCTGCGGTACGTCGAAGCAGTTCGTGTTCATGTCGCCCTGGGTGACCCAGCCGCTGCCGTCGCGCCAGCGGGCCACCGAAAGGCATGTCCGGCGCGTCTTCGGCGGCTCGGCCAGCCGTTCGTACGTGACGGGGAGCAGCAGCCCGCCCGCGGTGTAGGGCTCGCCCCGGTTCATGAACGCGTCGACGCACCCCCGGGTGATGCCCGTACGCGCGCAGGACCTGGCCGCGTCCGTGAACCACCGGGCCGCCGCCCATCCCTCCAGTTGCCACTGGGAGTGGGTCGGCAGCCCCTTCGTCGCGTCGCGGAACTCCCCCACGGCGGTGTCGCCGGTGTCCTCGTAGTTGCGGCTCGACCCGGTGGCCCAGAGCGCGTTGCGGCAGCGCGGCGCGTCCTTGTAGTCCTCGGGCACGGTGGACGTCCAGTTCTGGACGTTGGTCACCTTGGCGGTGACGTGGGCGCCGACGTCGTCCATGGCCTTGCAGAGCTGGGCGTTGCCATGGGTGTCGAGGGCGTCGAAGACGAGGTCCGCGTGCTGTGCCTTCAGGTCGGCCGCGGCGGCGCGGAAGTCGGGCAGCGCGAAGTCGACCTGTTCGGTGACGACCCGGTAGCCCTCGGCCCTGAGCCCCTCGGTGACCAGCCGCGCGTAGGCGGCGGAGGCGGACTGGTTGTAGGACACGACGGCGGCCGTACGGGCGCCGTGGACGCGCTTGAAGTAGCGGTAGACCTCGGTGCCGCCGTAGAGCTCGCCGTCCCAGCCGGGCGTGCCGTGGCGTGGCGCGAGGCTGCCGTAGATCCCGTACAGATGCGGATACGTGTCGTAGGCGGCGCCGATGGGCTGGCCGCCGATGTCGGGCACGCCCGCGCGGGACACCTGGGAGGCGCCCGCGTAGTCGAGCGCGGTCGTGGCGACGAGGGCGACGACGTTGTCCTGGTCGATCAGCCGGCGCACGCAGGCGCTGTTGCCGACGCCGCTGCCGCCGTCGTCGCACGTCCGCACCTCCACCCGCCGCCCGTCGATGCCGCCCCGGGCGTCGAGCCGGTCGAACCAGGCCTTCGCCCCGTCACGCGGTCCGGTGAACGCGGAGGCGCCGACGGGGCTGGTGGCGCTGCTGATGACACCGACGCGGATCGGCTCGGCGGATGCCCGGGGTGTGGGCGTGGCGCGGTTCTCGAAGTCGCTCTCGGGGAGCCGGCTGCCGCAGGCCGTGCCGAGCAGGAGCAGCAGGACCGCGACGGCGGCGCCGGTCGCTGTGCGCCGCACCGCTGATCAGCAGCCCGGGACGGGACTCGACGACCCGTTGCCGCTGAGCTGCACCAGCGCGCAGAGCGTTTTGACGGAGACCTTCCAGGTGCCGTTCTGCTCGACGGCCGTCCCCGAGGCGTTCGGCAGGGCGGTGGCGCCGTTCAGCGTGAGCGTGTAGGTCACGTTCGCCCCGGTCGGCGAGGTGAACTCGATCTTCTCCACGTTCGACTTCACCTGCTGACCGCGCTGGTCACCGTTGAAGCCCTGCAGCACCGGGGCCATCTGCTCACCGTTCTCCAGGACGGCCAGCTTGTCCTTCGCCGAGACGGCCGGGTCGAAGAACTTCTCCCAGTTCTGCCTGATCTCCTGCTGGGCCGCGGCCGGGTCGGCCGGAGCCGTGGCGGTGGACTGTTCCGCCGTGGGTGTGGGCGACGCGGAACTCCCGCCGCCGCTGTCGCTGCACGCCGTGAGGGCCGCGGCGAGGACGAGAACCGCTGCCGCCACCGCTGCCCCGACGTTCCCCCGCTTGAGGTCGCTCCCGAGAACCATCTGGCTCACCACCGGGTGTCGGTCCGGGCCAAAGGCGCCCGGTGCTTTCAGGGTCAGCTTCCAGAAGGCATAGTGCAAGCCATCGGCTGACATGGACAGATACCCGACGTGTGGGAGTCCGGATGCGGACAGCTCGACTGCGGAGCGTGCACCCCGTCCTGTGGGCCGGCTGGGCCGCGCTGGCCGCCGGTGCGGTGCTGTGTGTCATCGGCTGGTACGGCATCTCGGGCGAGCGGTACGCGGAACGTCAGCTCCCCTATCTCGCCTCCTGCACGGTGCCCGGTGCCGCGCTGATCATCGCCGGCGCGGTGCTGCTCACCCACGGGCGGAACGCCTCGGCGGCGACGCGCGTCGAGGAGCTGTACGGGCTGCTGGTGGCGGCCGGGTCCGCCGACGCCGAGGAGCCGGGGCCGGCGCCGGCCGTGCCGGTGGGCGCCGGCGGGGACCTGCTGATGGTGCCCGGCGGCACCCTGTACCACCGCGCGGACTGCCCCTTGGTGGCCGGCAAGCCGGAGGCCGTGCCGGCCGACTCGCGCGTCCTCGCGAGCGGGGACCTGGGACCGTGCCCGATCTGCGAGCCCGACGCCGAGGTCGCCCCCTCCGCAGGTCCGGGCGACTTCGCCGGTCCGGGCGACTGATGTCCTCGTTGACGTACGACCTCACGCTGGCCGGGCTCTCGATCGGTGCCGCCGCCGCGCTCACCGGGATCGGGCTGATCGTCACCTACCGGGCCACCGGCGTGCTCAACTTCGCGCACGGCGCGATCGCGATGGTGTGCGCGTATCTGCTGCGCCAGTTCACCGTCGAGTGGGGCTGGCCGCTCGCGCTCGGCGCCTCGGTGACCCTGCTGGTGGTGGCCCCGGCGATCGGGATGGCCCTGGAGCGCTTCGTGTTCCGGCCGCCGGCCGTCCTCGGCGGCGACCCGGCGCAGACCCTCGTCGCGAGCATCGGGGTGTTCGTGCTGCTGGTCGGCGGGGCGGCGCTCGTATGGGGCACCGGTGCGCGGGCGGACGCGCCGACGCTGGTGTCGGCGGATCCGTGGGGGCAGCTCGCGGTGGCCGTCGCGCTGGCCGCCGGGGTGGGCGCGGTGACACGCTGGACCCGCTTCGGAACGGAGTTGCGGGCGGTCGTCGACGATCGGCCGCTCGCGGTGCTCGGCGGGATCGACGCGGACCGGGTGGCCGCGGCGGGCTGGGCGTTCGGCTCGTTCACGGCGGGCCTGACGGGCGTGCTCCTCGCGCCGTACGTGCGGCTCGACCCGTACGGCCTGCCGCTGCTCGTCATCGAGGTCATGGCGGTCGCCGTGGCGGCCCGGATGCGCAGCCTCCCGGTGGCGATCGTGGTCGCGCTCGGCATCGGTGTCGCCCAGAGCCAGCTCACCCGGCTGCACCCCTCGGGCTGGGCGGAGCCGCTGCTCCTGGCGGTCGGCGCCAACCTCTTCGTGGTCGCGCTGCTCGTCGCCGCGCTCGTCCTGCCCGGCATCGGCACCCGTGACGCGCTCCCGCGCCCGGCGACGGCCCGCGCGCCGACGCCGCCCGGGGCCCGGGCCGTGGCCGTCGTGCTGTTCCTGCTGCCGCTGGGGTTCGCGGGCTCGGACCTGCACACGGCGGTGCAGGTGCCCGCGCTCGGTGTCGTCCTGCTGTCGTTGGTCGTGGTCACCGGCCGCGGCGGCCAGATCTCGCTGGGGCAGGCCGCGTACGCGGGTCTGGGCGCCCTGTTCACGGCGCTGCTGGCCGCGGGCCGGTTCCCGGGGCTGCCCCGGCTGCCCGAACTGGCCGCGCTCGCGGTGGCCGTGCTCCTGGTGGCCCCGCTCGGTGTGCTGACCGGCTGGCCGGCCATCGAACGGCACGGCCTGGCGCTCGCGGTGGCCACCTTCGCGGTGGGCGTGGGTGTCAGCCGGTTCGTGTTCGCGCAGCCGTACGCGGTGGCGGGCCTGTCCCTGGGCCGACCGGCCGGATTCGGCGGCGACCGCGCGTACTACGTACTCGAACTCGTCCTGCTGGCCGCCGCCCTGCTCGCCGCGCACACCCTGCGCAGGGGCAGGACGGGCCGGGCCCTCGCCGCTATGCGGGACAACGAGGCGGGCGCGTCGGCGGCGGGCGTCCGCGTCCCGGAGCTGAAACTGACCGCGTTCGTCGCGGGGGCCGCGCTGGCCGCGCTGGGCGGGGGCATGCTCGGCATGGGGCTGCGCGCCTTCGACGCCGCCCAGTACGACCCGGTCCGCAGCCTGCTCTGGTTCGCGGCGGTCGTCGTGCTCGGCGCCGACAGCGTCCTCGGGGCGCTCGTCGCCGCGGCGCTGCTCGTCGGGCTGGACGCGGGGGCCCGCGGCGGGGTGGCGGCCGCCCTGATCGGCCTCCTCGCCGTCCTCGTCGGCCGCTTCCCCGAGGGCCCGTACGAGGCCCTGCGCACGGCCACATCCCGGCTCCGCCGCCCCCGGGCGACCCTGACCCCGCTGGGCACCCGGGCCCGCCGCCGGCTGCGCGCCGCCGACAGGGGCCGCCTCGAGGCAGTCGGGCCTCCGGCGGGCCCGGGGGCCGTGCCGCCGAAGGCCGCCATGGCGGCCACGGGGGCCATGGCGGCGGAGGGCGCTGCGACGCCCGCGGCGACCGGCACCGGCGGGGAACCCGGCCCCCGCCGAGGTCCGGCGGCACCGGCGGGCATCAGCCCGAAAGCCGGACCCCGCCCGGAACCTGCCACCCGAGCCGCCCCACTCCGAGAAGCCGCACAGGGCCCGAGCCCCACCGCGCCCGCCGACACCGGCCGGAAGACCGGACCCCGCGCGGGCGCAACCGCACCGGCCGCGTCCGCCTTGTCCGCCGGAGGTGTCGGCGCGAGGACGCGGGCCGGGGGCGGAGGTGGACCGGTGCGGCGGGCCGGCGGAGGTGGACCGGTGCGGCGGGCCGGCGGAGGAGGAGTCCGGTCCCGGAGTGTCGGCGGGCCGGTGCTGACCGCCCGTCGGCTTCGTGTCGTCTACGGCGGGTTCACCGCTCTCGACGAGGTCGTCCTCGACGTCCCGCCCGGACGGGTCACCGCGGTCGTGGGACCCAACGGGGCCGGGAAGAGCACGCTCTTCCACTGCCTCGCCGGCACCCTGCGCCCCTCGGGCGGACAGGTGCTGTTCGGAGGGCGGGACATCACACGGCTGGCGGCGCACGCCAGGACCCGGCTGGGCATCGCGCGGACCTTCCAGCGCCTGGCCGTCTTCCCGTCGCTGACCGTCGCCGAGAACGTGCGCGTGGGCGCCGAACAGGGCGGCCGGACCGCCGCTCGGGGGTCGGCGGAGCGGGCGTTGCGGCTGTTCGGGCTCGACGGGCCGGTACGGTCACTGCCCGCGGCGGGCCTTCCGACCGGCACACTCCGGCGCGTGGAACTGGCCCGGGCGCTCGCCGGGAACCCCCGGGTGCTGCTGCTCGACGAGCCCGCGGCCGGTCTCGACACCACCGAGGTGGCCGCGCTGGCCCGGGTACTGCGGGCGCTGGCCGCGGACGGCATGGCCCTCCTGGTGGTCGAGCACGACCTCGATCTGGTCGCCGACCTGGCGCACACCGTCCACGTCATGGCGGCCGGACGGATCGTCACCTCGGGTCCCGCCGACCGCGTCCTGGACACGGGGACCGGCGGATGAGCATCGCCCTGCGCGACGCGCGCGTACGCTACGGCCCCCTGGAGGCCCTGCACGGCGTGAGCCTGGTGGCCCCGGGCCCCGGCCTCACCGTGCTGCTGGGACGCAACGGCTCCGGCCGTACGACGGCGCTGCGCGCCCTCGCCGGGAGCGTGCCGGTCGCGGCCGGCGCCGTCGTCTGGGACGGCGCCGACGTGACCCGGCTGCCCGCGTTCGAGCGGGCCCGGCGCGGGCTGTGCCTCGTCCCGGAGCGCCGGGCGGTGTTCGGCTCCCTGACCGTCCGCGAGAACCTGGAGCTCGGGGCGGCCGACCTCCCGGCGGCTCTGGAGGCCTACCCGGAACTGGCTCCGCTGCTCCCCCGCCGCGCGGGGACCCTCTCCGGCGGCGAACAGCGCATGCTGGCCCTGACCCGCGCCCTGTCGGCCCGCGCGCGCGTGGTGCTCGTCGACGAACCCGCGCAGGGCATGTCGCCGGCGGTCGCGGCCCGGACGTACACGCTGCTGGGCGCTCTCGACGCGTGCGTGGTGATCGCCGAGCAGCGGCTGCCGCCGGGACTGCGCGAGCGGCCGGGCCGGACGACGTACGTGCACGAACTGCGCCGTGGCGCGGTCGTGTTCAGCGGAGAAGCCACGGAGACGGTGGCGCGGAGCGGTGGGCCACCGGGTTCAGGGGCGGCCCGAACAGGACGGGACCCCCGGCGCGGGATGCGCCCGCCGCCTTCGGGATGACGAGCTGGAGGCCCTTGGCCAGCCGGTCGGGGCTGGCGCCGATCTTCTTCTTGTTGACGTTGTAGAGCGTGCGCCAGCCGCCCGGCACCCCGTACTTGCGGGCGATCGACCCGAGCGTCTCGCCGGCCTTCACCACGTGGAAGGGCCCCTGGAGTCCGTACGACTTCGAGCACTCGGGCCAGGCGCCCCAGCCCTGGACGGCCTGCACCTTCTTGGCGACCTTGATCTGCTGGGCGCGGGTGGCGAGATCGGCGCGCGGTGCGTAGGCGAGCCCGCCGAACGCGACCCAGGTGGGCTGCCAGAACTGGAGCCCGCCGTAGAAGCCGTTGCCGGTGTTGATGTGCCAGCGGCCGCCGCTCTCGCACTCGGCCAGACAGGTCCAGGGCCACTCGTCGTTCGCGCAGTCGAAGGCACCCCGGACGGATCCGGGACCCGGGAGCGGGGGTGGTGCCGCCGTGTCCGCGGCGTTCGCTGCGCCGGGGACGAGGGCGGCCAGTACGGCGGCGACGACGGCCGCGTACCGCACACGAACGGTCGGCAGCCGGGACGCGGTACGTGCGGTCGGCGGAATCCGCCTGTTCGGCATGAAGGACATCGGGCCACGCTAAGCAGCGCGTCCCGCTCGCCCGCCGAGCCCGCGCCCGGCACGCCCGGGGCCCCACCCGGTCGGAGGACCGGGCGGGGCCTGGCACCCGGTCCGGTCCTCGGGACCGGACCGGGCCCGTGCCCGGCGCGAGGGGGAGCGTGGCTCAGATGTCGAGCCGCTGGCCGGGCACGATCAGGTCGGGATCACCGCCGATCACGGACTGGTTGGCGGCGTAGATCTTCCGCCAGGTGGTCCCGTGCCGCGCGGCGATGGCACTCAGGGTGTCGCCTTCGCGGACGGTGTAGTCGCCGCGGGACGAACCGCGGTTCACATGGCCCGGCGCACGGGACGGCGTCTTTGCCGCTTCGCGCCGTGCCGGGACGGACTTCTGGGCCGGCTTCGAGGCCGCCTTGGTGCTCGCGGAACCCGTCGACTGCCCGGACCCCGAGGAGCCGGGCGCGCTGCCGTAGGCGCCGGCGCGGGCCGAGCAGGTGGGCCAGGCACCCCAGCCCTGTGCGTTCTGGACCTTGGTCGCGACGGCTATCTGCGCGCTCCTGGAGGCCTTGTCGGCGGTCGGCGCGTACGCCGCGCCGCCGTAGGCGCGCCAGGTGCCGGCGGAGAACTGGAGTCCCCCGTAGTAGCCGTTGCCGGTGTTGATGTGCCAGTTGCCGCCGCTCTCGCACTGGGCGATGCGGTCCCACACTCCACCGTCGGCCGCAGCGGCGTCGCCGCTCGCGGCGAGCAGTCCGAGCGGGGCGAGCAGTGCCGCCCCGGCGAGGACCGCCGTCGTACGTGTCTTGTTCGCCGTACGAGCCTTGTGGCCGTTCTCGTGAGTGCTATCGGCACATGCGGACATGTATTTCCCTCTCGAAACACCCGGGGTCCCCCAGGACGGGACGCGGTGACCTGCGTGTAGGACGCGGCCCTCGCGCTCCGACCCGTCCACCGGCGGCGTGCTGTGATCCGAAGCGGATCGGCCGGCGGACGTTCCCGAGCGGTGCTCGTTGCACACGGCGCAGGAATCTATGGACCCGGGCGCCCCGATATCAACCAACTCCTTGTCATTCGAGGCCAGTTAGCAGTTACCGCAAGTATCATCGATTTCCGGCCACCCACTTCATTGGGTGATTTCCGGATTTGTCGACCCGCGCCCGGTGCGCTCTGTGACTCACTTCACCCAGTCAACTTCCTTAGGCCTCCTGGAAGTTGACTGGGAGTAACCAATTCCGGGGGCGTCTTCACCCTGGGCGTCGGATGGTTCGATTCCGTTCGCCCTCGGGCGTGACTCCGGCCACAGATCACCCGTTGACATCTTCATGAGCCGGGAACCCCCGGTTCATGGGCCGGGAGCCACCCGGCACCGCCACGCACCGCATCCCGAGGAGCCACCGTGCCGCGCATGCTCGACGTCAGCGACGACGTACGCGCCGAGATCGGCGACGAAGAAGCCGACCGGCTGCTCGCCGGAGAGAACGCCCCCGGCAGTTACGACTGCACGTCGTGCCGCACCCCGGGCGACTCGGAACAGGAGCGGACCAGCACCGTCCTGTTCATCGGCGACGAGACCGCCGTCCTCGCCTTCGCCCACGCCACCTGCCTGCCCTCGCAGGTCGTCCAGGTCACCGAGGAACAACTCCAGGGCGCCGTCCGTTCGATCCACCCCGACGGCGCGCCCGCCGACCCCTTCCCCGAGCAGGCCGTGCTCGGTGTCACCAGCGGACTCGTCCTGATCAACGGCGAACTGCACCCGGCACTCGTGGTCGAGCCGACAGGGCCGATCGTGCGGCCGGGCTCGACCGACATCGGCGACGACTTCCTGCCCCTGCTGATCGAGCAGGGCTTCATGCCCGCGACCGAGCTGAACTCGGTGCCGCCGGTCCTGCACGGCTGGTCCGTCCTGCTCGCGGCGGGCCAGCTCCACGCCGTGCTCCAGCCGGGCACCGGCGGCGGCTCGCCCGTCGCCTGGTGGCAGGCCCACCAGGCGCTCCAGGTCACCGACGGCTGGCGCGCCGCCGCGAACAAGCTCCAGCAGGTGCTCCTGTTCGCTGCGCCGGTCGGCTCGATCGGCCGTCAGCCGCGGGAGGACCTGCTGCGCGACGCGCTCGACAAGGCGGCGGCCAACGGCAAGCTGGTCGCGGCGGCGATGCCGCTCGCCGGCATCTGAGGCCGGCCGACGGGCAGGGCGGGGAACCGCGGGAGGGCGGCCGATGTCGGCCGCCCTGGGGTGCCCGCGCGGTTCCCCGCGCCCCCGCGCGCGCCGGTCACTCCGGACGGTCCTCGAAATGACCGTTCCGGCCGCATCCGTAGGGCGGCGGGGTCGTTGGCACGTACGTGCACACCTACGACGTCCCCGGCCACCGGCCGTTCCAGCCGGTCCCCCCCTCTGGCTCCCCCCTCCGTTCGAGCAGAGAGGTGCAGGCGTCGAGTCGGGTGCTGGACTCCCATCAGGGCGGCGCATCGGCCACGCCGATCTACGACGCGCTCTACGCCGAGTGGATCAGGGCGTTCAGGACCCTGCCCGGCGACCGTCACGGTGAGGAGAACATGGGCTTCAAGGCCTTCGGGATCCTCGGGCGCGGTTCGAACTCGTTCAGCTCGTCGGGCACGTACAGCTCGTACAGCGCGGGAGCGCAGACGGCCCGGCAGATCGCCGCACAGCACGGGCACACCTCGGCCACGACATCCGTCTGGCAGCCGGGCTCCCGCCAGCACGGCACCGGGATGCACCACATTCCGGCCGCACTGCCGCCCGCCCCCCGCAGGGGCCTGTAGCGGCGAGGACGCGTGAGGGGCGGCTCCCCGGCGCCTGGCGCAGCCCGTCGACCGCGGCGGAGGGGTCGCCCTCGACGAGTCTCGCGCGGGCGAG